>CAXNHL010000156.1:0-3737 GCA_964202105.1 Opitutales bacterium
TCTTCGGTGCGTCGGGCGATGAGGTCGTCATCGAGGAGTTCATGCAGGGCGAAGAGGCTTCGATCATGCTCATGGTCTGCCGCGAGGAGTATCTGATGCTCCCGCCGAGCCAGGACCACAAGCGCGTCGGCGAAGGTGACATCGGCCTCAACACCGGCGGCATGGGCGCCTATGCTCCGACGACCGTCGTCACTCCCGAAGTCGAACGTCGTCTCCGGGAGGAGATCATCGCGCCCACGCTGCGCGGCCTCAAGGCTGACGGCATCGATTACCGCGGCACGCTCTACGTCGGTATCATGGTGACCGCGACCGGCCCGAAGGTCGTCGAGTTCAATGTCCGTTTCGGCGATCCCGAGTGCCAGGTACTCATGCCCTCGCTCGAGACCGACCCCGTGCAGATCATGGAAGACATCGCGCACGGACGTTTCCGTCCCGCGGCCGTCAAACTGCGCCCCGGCGCCACGATCATCGTCGTCCTCGCCGCCGGCGGTTATCCTGGCGAAATCCGCAAGGGCGACCCCATCACCTTGCCGGCCAGTCTGCCCGAAGGCGTCGATATCGTCCATGGCGGCACCAAGCGCTTGCCGGACGGACGGGTCGTCACCACCGGCGGCCGCGTCCTGGGTGTCGTCGCCCATGGCCCGACCCTGCAGGAAGCCGCCCGTCGGGCCTATGCCGTGGTCCCGCAGATCCAATACGAAGGCTGCCACTACCGTCGGGACATCGGTTATCGCCAGCTCCGCCGTGACGGAGTCCTCTGAGCGCTTGAACCGAGGGGCTAATCCCTCATCTTGTCCTCATGGCCGTCGAGCGAGACACCGTCACGTTTGTCTGCACGGGTAATACCTGTCGCAGTCCGATGGCGGAGGCGTTGCTCCGGGCGACCCTGACCAAGCGAGGGCAGGGGCTCGAGAAGCTGAAGGTCGCCTCCTTCGGCCTGGCCGCCGAGTCCGGTCTGCCCGCCTCGACCAACTCCTTCAAGGCCATGCAGCGCATCGGCTTGGACGTCGGCGCGCATCGCAGCCGCCTGCTCACCCAGGCCGACGTCGACCGCAGTGTCGTGATCTTCGGGATGTCCGAATCCCACCTGGCGGCCCTGCACTCCCGCTTCGACTCCCTGCCGGAATTCGTGCTCCTGCTCCGCGACGTCCTGCCGGACGACGTCCCGCGCGATATCCCCGATCCTTTCGGCGGTCCGTATCGTGAGTATGAGGAATGCCGTGATTCCATGGTTGAAGCCATCCCTGCGATGGTGGAGTTTCTGCGACAGAACCTCTCGCGATGACCAGCCCGCTTACGCTTTCCTTCGGCAGTGACCACGGCGGCCTCGCTTTGCGACGCGGCCTCAGCGAGGCGCTCAAGGCGAAGGGCTACGTCATCCTCGATCGTGGCACCGAGACCGAGGCCTCGTGCGATTACCCCGATTACGCCCAGGCCGTGGGCGGAGACGTCGTCGCCGGCCGCGCGAAATTCGGCATCCTCGTCTGCACGACCGGCATCGGCATCTCCATCGCCGCCAACAAACTGCGGGGTATCCGGGCTGCTCTCGTCCAGAGCGCCGACGCCGCCGGCCTGAGCCGCCGCCACAACGACGCCAATGTCCTTTGTTTCGGGGCCAAATACGTCGACCTCCCGACCGCCTTGGCGTGCGTCGAGGCTTTCCTGGCGGCCGAGTTCGAAGCCGGGCGCCATACCCGCCGCGTGGACAAGATGGAGTCCTCCTGTGGATAACCCCGGCGGATTTGCCGTTGCCACGTTTCCTCTCACGATTTGCCCTTTAACCTTCCCAACATGACCGCCATTCGCCGCATCCCTCTCGCCCAGCTTGACCCCGAGATCGACCGCCTGATCAAGGCCGAGCTCAAGCGTCAGCAGACGCACATCGAGCTGATCGCTTCCGAGAACTTCACGCTCCCCGCCGTCATGGAGGCTCAGGGCAGCATCCTCACCAACAAGTATGCCGAAGGTTACCCCGGCAAGCGCTGGTATGGCGGCTGTGAGAACGTCGACCAGATCGAACAGCTCGCCATCGACCGCGCCAAGGCCCTCTTCGGAGCCGACCACGCCAACGTCCAGCCGCACTCCGGCAGCCAGGCCAACGCCGCCGTCTACTTCGCCAGCATCAAGCCCGGCGACAAGATCCTGACGATGAACCTGTCGCACGGCGGTCACCTCACGCACGGCAACGCCGCGAATTTCTCCGGCAAGCTCTACACCGTCGTCCACTACGGCGTGGGCGCCGACGGCCGCATCAACTACGACGAAGTCGAAGAGATGGCCAAGCGCGAGAAGCCCAAGATGATCACCGTCGGCGCGTCCGCCTACGCCCGCGAGATCGACTTCGCCCGCTTCGGCAAGATCGCCAAGGAAAACGGCGCGCTCCTGCTCGCCGACATCGCGCACATCGCCGGCCTCGTCGCCGCGGGCGTGCATCCGTCGCCCGTGCCCTACGCCGACTTCGTCACCACCACCACGCACAAGACTCTGCGTGGACCGCGCGGCGGCCTCATCCTCTGCAAGGCTGAGCACGCCAAGGCCATCGACTCCTCCGTCTTCCCGGGCGCCCAGGGCGGCCCGCTCGAGCACGTCATCGCCGCCAAGGCCGTGTGCTTCGCCCAGTGCGCCACCCCCGAATTCAAGGAATACGCCAAGCAGGTCGTCGCCAATTCCAAGGCCCTCGCCGACGAACTCGTGAAGCTCGGCTTCGGCCTGATCAGCGGCGGCACCGACAACCACCTCAGCTTGCTCGACCTCCGTAAGAGTCACCCGGAAGTCAGCGGTAAGGACGCCCAGCTCGCCCTGGACGCCGCCCACATCACGACCAACAAGAACACCGTGCCGGACGAGACCCGCAGCCCCTTCCAGGCCAGCGGTATCCGCGTCGGCACCCCGGCGGTCACCTCCCGTGGCATGAAGGAGGCCGAAATGAAGGAAATCGCCAAGGCCATCGCCATCGTGCTTTCCGGCCCCCAGGACCCGGCCAAGATCGCCGAGGCCCAGAGTATCGTCGCCTCCCTGACCGGCCGCTTCCCCCTCCCTTATTGATCATATAAGGGTCGCTTTTCGGCTTTCCAAAGAAGCCGAAACCACCTATTTTATTCCTACCCCAAAATCTATGACCTCCGTCTCCCGTCAACGCAAAGGCTTCACGCTCATCGAGCTGCTGACCGTCATCGCGATCATCGGCGTCCTCGCCGCCGTGCTCTTCCCCGGTGTGCAGGGCGTCATGCGCTCCGCCAAGAAGAACAGCGCGCTGAACAAGCTCCGCTCCATCGGCCAAGGTTACATGAACTGGGCCCAGGGTGGCAAAGTCATGACCCGTACCGGCACCTGGACGGCCGCCGGCAACGTCGCCACCAAGACCTCCGAATACGCCGCCAACCTCGCGGCCGGCGCCGCCCTCGATTCCGGCGAGCTCTGGTTCGTCGACGGCGACGCGATGCTCGAGCGTAACTCCATCCCGAATCTCCCGAAGAACGTGAT
This sequence comes from Opitutales bacterium, assembly GCA_964202105.1. Taxonomy (GTDB): domain Bacteria; phylum Verrucomicrobiota; class Verrucomicrobiia; order Opitutales; family UBA953; genus UBA953. The sequence goes on from CAXNHL010000156.1 coordinate 3,484, forward strand.
CCGCACGCAGGCCGGCGTCATCGCCATCGACCCCCTGTTCATCGCCGCGATCACCGCCGGCACCGGCACCTCCTGGACCGTCTACTCCGGCACGTCCTCGGGCGTCGTCGGTTCCGTCGCCGTTCCGCTCGCTTGGAGCCGCGGTCTGACCAACGCCGGTGCCTGGCCCGCGGCTGACGGTACGAACGCCGGTTCCTGCTGGGGCCCGGAAGGCGGCCACATCGTCTACGGCGACGGCCACGTCTCCTGGTGCA
>CAXNHL010000157.1:0-3733 GCA_964202105.1 Opitutales bacterium
GGCCTTGCCTGCCCATGTCGCTGTCCCGCCGCCTTGGTCCGGCTTGCCGGCTTTGCTGGCTCAGCCTGGTTTCCTTCGCGAGGAAGCCCGCCCGGACGCCCTGAACGTCGCCCAAGATTTCGCGACCTGGTCCGGTGAACGCCACCGCGCCGACACATGAGCACCTCCGCTGCCCGCGCTTGGGTCGAGATCGACCTGCCCGCCATCGACCGCAATGTCGGCCGCATCAAGCAGGCCTTGCCCCCGCACGTGCGTTACGTCGCGGTCGTAAAGGCCAACGCCTACGGCCACGGCATGCCGGAGGTCGCCACGCGCCTCCTCCAGGCTGGTGTCGACTGCTTCGCGGTAGCTAACGTCGCCGAGGCCGCGATCCTGCGCGAAGTCGGGCATGAGGCGGATATCCTGCTGCTCAGTCCGACCTTGCCGACCGAACTCCCGCGCGCCGTCGCGCTGGGGCTCGACATCACCTTAAATTCCCTCGGCGAAGCACAGGCGCTCGCCGCGCTCGTCCGCGGGCGCGACCGGCGCGCGAAGGTCCACGTCAAGGTCGACACCGGCATGGGCCGAGCGGGCGTCTGGCATGAGCAGGCCGCTGAACTCTTCGCCTTCGTGCTCGCGGAACCGGGACTCGAGTGGCGTGGGGTCTATACGCATTTCTCCGACGCCGATCACGACCAGGCCTTCACCGCCGAGCAGCGCGCGACGTTCCTCCGTCTGTTGGAGACGATTCCCGCTTCGGTCCGCGCCGGTCTGTTGATCCATGCCGACAATAGCGCCGGCCTCGAGAGTTTCTCAGCGTCGGCTCCGTTCAACGCCGTGCGCGTCGGATTGATGCAATACGGCCTGCCGCCTTCGGCGGGCTCATTCCTGGCGAGCCTTCGTCCGGAGCCGGTGCTTTCCTTCCACGCCCGCGTGGTCTTGGTCAAGGACCTGCCGGCGGGCACGGCGGTCAGTTATAACCGCACCAAGGTGCTCTCCCGCCCGACCCGCGTGGCCATCGTCGCGGTCGGTTACGGCGACGGCGTGCCCACCGCCGCCAGCAACCGCGGCCACTTCCTCGTGAGGGGTGTGCGTTGTCCGATCCTCGGTCGCGTCACCATGGACCAGACCATCGTCGATGTCACCGACGTCCCGGCTGTGGCCGTGGGTGATGTCGTCACGATCCTCGGCGCGCAGGGCGGCGACCGCATCACCGTCGCCGAGTTCTGCGCGTGGTCCGACTGCATCCCATGGGAGGCCTTGTGCACGCTCACGCAGCGGGTACAGCGCGTCTACCGGACCGACCGCACCTGACGATGGCTCCCTTTTTACGTCTCGCGCTGCTCTGCGTCTTCACGGTCGTCTTGCGTGCGACAGATGACCCTCTCTCCGTCGCGATCGGTCATGCGAAAGCGCATCCGCAGGGCGATGTCTCGGCCAGCTTCGTCGCGGCGGATTACCGTGGCGACCTCCGCGACCTGCCGATCGGCGTCTTCGACTCCGGCGTAGGCGGGCTGACGGTCCTGGAGGCCCTCAAGGCTCACGACCGTCACGATAACCGCACCGGCAAGGAGGGCGCGGACGGCGTGCCGGATTTCGCCGGCGAACGTTTCGTCTATTTCGGTGACCAAGCCAACATGCCTTACGGTAATTACTCCGCCGTCGGGCGTACGGACTTCCTCCGCGAGCTCATCCTGCGCGACGTCCTGTTCCTGCTCGGCCGACGCTATGTCCAAGGTCAGAAGCCGCCGGTGAAGGCCATCGTCATCGCCTGCAATACCGCCACTGCTTACGGTCTGGAGGACATCCGTGCCGCAGTGAAGGCGTGGGGGTTACCCGTCATCGTGGTCGGGGTCGTCGAAGCCGGCGCGCAGGGCCTGGCTGAGACCGCCGATGGCGCGCAGGGCGGCGTGGCCGTGCTCGCCACCGTGGGCACTTGCGCCTCCAACGCCTATCCCAAGGCGCTCGCCAAGGTGACCGCCCGTCCCGTCCGTCAGCTGGGCTCGGCCACCCTCGCCGCCGCCATCGAAGGCGATCCTTCGGTCCAGACGCCGATCCGCGACATCATCCGCGCCGACGTCGGCGCGTTCCTGAAGTCGGCCGCCGCCGACAAGGCCGCGCCGATCGATACTTTGATGCTGGGCTGCACCCATTATCCGTTGGTCGCCGACGAGATCGTCGCGGCCTTCGCCTATTGGCGCGACCATGAGAGCGACGGACGTAAGCCTTACGCCGCCCTCGTCGCCTCGGAGCTCAAGCAAGTGAACCCCGCCGCCTGGACGGCCGAGGCGCTCTGGCGCTCGCTCCAGGGTGCCAAGATGATGGCGGTGAAGCCGACTTCGGCCGGCGACTTATTTTACATCTCCGTCCCCAATCCGGCTTGGCCGGGCGTCGGCCTCGCCGCCGACGGGTCGCTGACCTACGAATATAAATACGGACGTCAGCCTAACCAGGTCGGACGCGAGGACACGATCAATGTGCCCATGACGCCGGAGAAGCTCCCTGGTGCGACCGCGAAGCTCGTGCGGGAGAAGTTGCCGCTGACCTGGCGTAGCCTGCAGGGAGTTCGCTGAGCTCTGTTTACTCTGCGCGGCTTTCGCGGCGAATGTCCCGGAGGATCCCGTAGACCACCAGCGCGCCGATCGCGCCGCCCTGACCGATGAGCGTAAGCAGGTTGGATGAATCCTGCTCGATGAACGGCGAGAGGTTGCCGAGGAGGAAGAACGGCAGGTAGCCGGCGAAGGTCCACAGGGCCGTGCTGATCGCGGTGCTATCCATCGGGAGAGACGGAGTCAGCAGCATCAGCAAAGCCCATGCCGCGCTGGCGAAGGCCAGCAGGTGGAATTGCGGCGCGGTCAGGAAAGAGATTTCATCGGGCAGGAACTGCGCGCACAGCGCGAGCAGGAAGAGCAGCGAGCTCAGGATCCGGATGGTCGCCTCAAGGCCGGTGCGTTCGCGCGTCGGCACGAGCTGATCGGAGCTGAAGCCGGAAGAGCTCACGGCGCCACGCGGCTGCCAGCCGAGGCCCCAGAGTAGGCAACCCAGAAGGAACCGGATCATCGGAGGGACGCGGACGGCGACAGCGGGGACATGACGTCATCCTTGCCCAACGAAGAGGCCGGGCAAGCCCGCAGGCTGCCCGGCCTCTTCGAGGGCGCTTGTTTGCTTGGCGAAGCCTAAGTCGACGCTGGCTCCTCAGGGCTGCGTGCCGGACTCCCGGCGAACGGCGACGAAGAAGGCCGTGCCGACTAAGAGGACTGAAACCGAGACGGACAGGAGTTGAGTTTCGGCGAAGAGCATCTGGTAGGCATGCGGCAGCAGTGTCGCCAAGCCCGTGCCGACCGACGTACGGTCGAGCGGATGACGACGCGCGATGAGCATGCCGACGGACCAGAGAATAGCCGGGACCATGTTCCAGGGGGAGTCCGCCGGCGTAAACCGCGCTCCCCAGTGCAGGAAGATCTCGGCCGAAATCAGCAGGCAGAACGCGATGACGAGTCCCACGATCGTGGCCTCCGCCAGATTGCGCGGACGCTCATCCCCATCAAGTATGTCCGAATTGCGAGTGGCCATATGCCGGCCGTAGACCGTCGCCGCCAGCACCACGAAGACCACCAGGGTGAAGAGGTTCTCCATTTTCCTGCGGTCTGCGTCTCGGCGGCGGTTAGGCCGACGGTCAGCTCTTGAAGCCGAAGTATTGGCTGGCGTTACCGTAGCAGACGTCGGCGATCAGGCGTTCGTTCCAGTCCTTACG
>CAXNHL010000158.1:0-3723 GCA_964202105.1 Opitutales bacterium
CGAGGCTAGAAGCGGTTCTTGCGATTTCTACGGTCGCCAATATTCACCTAGCGTACGCAGACATCCCCAAGAGCGTGGTGATAATCGGGTCGGAACATGGCTATTCGCCTCACTTTCCTCTGCCGATTCTTAAAGAGTGGTTCCGCCGCCTGGCGTACCCGAAGTTGGACGCCATTGTCTGCCCGACCAAGGAGGCCGCCAATCTTCTCGCGCAGACGTATCCGAGAGCACGGACCCTTGGTATCCCCAATTGGCTCACCTGGCCGCTGCCGAAGGGCGATGGATCGTCTGGCGCCGTCATCGGACGTCCGGGGCGCAGGACTTTCCTTGCATGCGGGCGCTTCGACAAGCTCAAGGGCTTTTCACGCCTCATCGTGATGTTCGATGGCTTGAAAGAGCGGCTGCCGAACTGGGACCTGGTCATCGTCGGGGACGGCGAGGATCGAGAACTCTTGGAAGCCCAGGTCGCTCAGGCGAAGCTGGGGGACCGCGTCTTCTTCCCGGGATGGGTCACTGATATGGAGTCCGCTTTCCGTTCGGCTGACGTTTTTGTTTTTCCCTCTGTTTCGGAAGGCTTCGCCCTTGTGCTAGCTGAAGCCATGGCCTGTGGCCTTCCATGTATCTCCTATGACTGCAAGGTTGGCCCAGCGGAGATTATCCGAGATGGCGTGGACGGCGTCCTTATCCCGGTTAGAGATGAAGCTGCGCTTGCCTCCGCCATGTTACGACTGGCCGAAGGCGAGACCGAACGCAGCCGTCTCGCCGTGGCTTGTCCGGAGATCCTGAGCCGACTCTCCGAAGACGCCATTCAGCCACTCTGGGCTCAGGTCCTTGGCTATAAGCGCTGAGACGTACTGCATGAACAGATTTCTCAAAGCCCTCCTCCCGTTTGCCGTTTTCAAGCGGCTATCTATGGCCTACTCGGTAGGGCTAACGCTGTTGGACTCTCCTGCCGCCGCCTGGGGTATGCTTTGGGGCGAAGGAGAAAGGTGCCATCGCTTCAGAAGGATTCTGCACCCCTTTACCTATAGGCTTACGGTAGCCGATCGAGATGTCGTGATGCAGAATATCGTCCGAGGTGAATGTATCGGCGGCCGCTTGCCGCCTAAGGCCAAGTTTATCGTGGATGGTGGCGGCTATATCGGTGATAGCGCAGCGGTGTTCCTTAGTCTTTACCCCGAGTCGACCTGCAGCGTTTTTGAGCCAAGCAGCAACGCCGATCTCGCCGAGCAGAATCTCAAACCTTACGGCTCCAGGGCGACGGTGAGCAGAGCTATGCTCAGTCGTGACCATGGGCACTTCCAGATCTTCGAGGTAGGGACTGGCTCCAGGGTTTTCGCTGCAGACTCAGCGGGCGGCCAGCTTCAGGTCTCGACCATGGATGAAGTGCTTCGGCAGTCTCCGACGGGGAAAATCGATATTCTCAAGCTCGATATTGAAGGAGCCGAATACGATATTCTCCGGCCGCCAACACCATGGCTTACCTCGGTCCAATGCGTAGTCATCGAACTTCATGGCGAAGCCGCTCATCGTGATATCCCCTGGTGGCTTCGTGACGCCGGATTCACCATCGAGCGCCACCGCTCTTTGCTCTTCTGTAACCGTCAGTAAGCCAATTCAATGCTCGTCGTACTCACCAATATCCCCACCCCTTACCGTACGGCGTTCTTCGACGCCTTGGCGGAGGCGGCGGCGTGCGCGGGCAAGCGATTCCATGTGCTCTACTGCGCAAAGACGGAGCCGGGTCGGCATTGGCCTTACGATGCGTCGAAGATGAAGCACGCCCACACGGTGCTGCGCGGCTTCCATCCTTCGCTCACCGGCATCCACGCCCACCTGAATCCCGGTGTGTTGGCGGAGCTCAATCTGCTGAAGCCAGACACGCTGCTCCTCGCGGGTTCATGGAATACGCCGACGATGCTGATCGCCGGCCTTAACATCTACTCCCCGGCCCCGCGTCGCTTCTTTTGGAGCGAAGGCCATGCGGATGCGGCCTTACATAAGACCGGCCTGATCGCCTGGCTCCGTCGCCGCGTCTACCGAACCTTTGATGGTTTCGCGGTCCCGAATGCAAAGAGTGCCGAGTGGGCGATTGCCCAGGCCGGCAGTTCGCGCCCGGTCGTCAACTTGCCGAACGCCATCGACGCCCAGTTCTTCGTCCGGCCTTCCGGCGCCCGTGCTGAAGCGCGCCGTGCGCTCGGGCTCGAGGGCGAGGGCAGGGTACTGGTCCAAGTATCGGCTCTGACCGGGCGCAAGGGCGTGCTCGAGTTGGCCAAGGCTTTCCTGGCGCTTCCCTCCGTGGAACGTCGTGGAGCGAAGCTCCTCTTTGTCGGCGATGGCGAACTGCGCCCCCAGCTCGAGAGTTTGGCGGCCAAATCATCCGGCGCGCTCCACGTGCTCGGCCAGCTGCCGCCTGAAGAAGTGCGCCGCGTGCTCTGGGCGGCGGATGCGTTCGTGCTGAACACCCGCTTGGACCCGAATCCGCTTTCAGCCATCGAAGCCTCCGCCGCCGGACTCCCGATTGTGATGTCGGCTGCCGCGGGGAACATCACGGAGATCGTCGAAGCACCTGATGCAGGGTTCGTCATCCGTGACCCGGCCGATCCGACGGAAGCCTTGCGTGCCGTGCTCTCTGCTTCGGATGAGCAACTCGCCGCCATGGGTGCGCGTGCCGCCCTCAACGCCCAACGCTTCGACGCTCCGGCCGTGGCGCGCTCGCTGATCAAGCAGCTTTATCCCCGATGAAGAAGTTCATCGAAAAGTGCTTTCCCGGATTAGCGATTCGCTATCGAAGCTGGCGTGATACGAGGATGTTCATGGCCCAAGTCATGCGCCCCACCTCCTTGGGCTTCGATTTCATCGGCGTCCCGGGAATGCCTGAATCCCGCACGGCCTCTGGAGAAGTGGCGACGCTACGCGGATTACTTCAGGGCAAAGACCTGTTCGTGGATATCGGCGCGAACTGCGGACTCTATTCTCTGATCGCGGCCAAGGCCGGGGTGCCGGAGTTGGCGGTCGAGCCCAACCGACTTAACTACCTCAGTCTCAAGCAGAACATCGACCACAACGGATTCGCGAACATCCAGCCACACGCCCTCGCCTTGAGCGATAAGCCCGGACGAGCGGCTCTTTACGGGGGAGGGGAGGGCGCGAGCCTGCTCCGCAATTGGGGCGGGATGACGAATACCTATGCTCAAGAGGTCGAAGTCGACACCTTGGACAACTTGTTAGCTTCACGAAACGGACTTGGGGATATCCTCATCAAGATAGACGTCGAAGGCCATGAGCCGGCCGTTCTCTCCGGTGCCCGGGGCCTACTCATGCGAGAAAAGGCGCCCACCTGGATCATCGAGCACTCTTTCCGCGAGAACCAAGACGGTGGAGTTAACCCCCGATTCCTCGACTTGTTCGAACTGTTCTGGAACGCCGGCTATCAGTGCCTCACTTTTGATCGCGAACGAAGAATCGTGCGGCGTGATGACGTTGACCGGTGGCTACGCACCGGGGTCCGAGATTTCGGTGACGTGAACTATATATTTCAAAAAGCCTAACCCTCTTTAAAGCCGCGCCCCCTGCGCGGCTTTTTTGTGCCTGATTCGGGAGGTAGGGACGTGATCACCATCGCGTCCGCGCGGCCGCCGAATGGTGGCCGAGGGTAGGGGCTCGACTACGTCGCGCCCTCCTATTGTCCCCGACGGATGCGATGTCATCACATCCCTACCT
>CAXNHL010000159.1:0-3718 GCA_964202105.1 Opitutales bacterium
CCGGCCGAAGCCCCGAAGGGCCCCGTCATCGAGATCCTGCCGCTCGGCCAGAACCTCGCCCGCGTCGTCCTGACGATCTCCAACCAGGCCTCCCTCGCCCGCTTCCAGCAGGAACTGCAGACCCTCGGCCAGCACTTCGGCCGCCTCCAGCAGCTCCAGCAGCGCATCCAGGTCGCCCTCACCACCGTCGAGCGCGACGCGCTCACCAAGGTCGCCGAAGCCGAACTCAAGGACTTCAACGAGAAGGACTCCGTCTTCGCCAAGGTCTGGGGCTTCAATGTCCCGGCCATCGCCAACCGCCAGTCGACCTTCGTCAACACCGGCCTCCGCCTCCTCGCCGTCGTCTCCGAAGAAGAGCTGACCAAGGCCCGCACCGACAAGAACTTCAAGGAAGAGCAGGTCGTCGTCCGCGGCGACCGTCGCCTCCTGCAGACCGCCGAGATCCGCGGCTTCGACCTCGTCGTCCAGTTTGACCAGTTCGCCAAGGTCCTCCAGGCCCGCCGCGACGCCTTCCTCCAGCTCACCGAGCTCCTCAAGCGCGCCGAGAAGGATGAAGACAAGTCCCGCATCCAGACCCAGCTCGACCAGACCCGCGAGCTCCTCGAGAAGGGCAACAAGGAGATGCTCGAGAGCGTCGGTTACTCGATCACCCACAATTACGAAGTCGAGATCCTCGAATCGAAGTTCGTCATCCTGCTCAACCAGGAAGAAGTGAATCAGATCATGGCCGCCGCCCAGCAGCAGCAGGCCGCCGCCGCTCCGGTCGCCGTCGAGGCTCCGAAGCTCGAGAAGAAGGCCGAGAAGAAGAACTAAGCCTCTCGCTTAGTCTTCGCCCTCAGGCCCGCCCTCACCGGCGGGCCTTTTTGTTGGCTAGAACAGCTCGCCCTGCTGCGCGTCAGGGGCGGGCTTGGTCTTGGGCTTCGGCGCCGGATCAGCCTTCGGCGCCTCGGCCGGTGTCGTCGATGCGCGACCGTGCTTCGTCTGATAACGACGCAGCGTCGAATGCATCTCCATCTCGGCGAGGAAGGCTTCGACGCCGGTGACGTCTTCCGCGACGGGCGAGCCAGGTTCGAATTCGAAGTCAGTCCGGAAGGTCACGAGGCGCAGATTGCTGCGGATGCGATCGGCCTCGGCCTTGACCTGTTCGCGGAAGCGCTCGGGCTGCAGCGTGTCGGCGGCGGCGAGGACGCCCTCGAGGTCACCGTATTCGGTCAACCACTTGACCGCGGTCTTGGGGCCGACGCCTTTGAGTCCGGGAATATTATCCGAGGCATCCCCCACGAGCGCGAGGTAGTCCGCGATGCGTTGCGGCGGGACGCCGAATTTCTCGGTCACCGCGGCGGGGTCGAGGCGACGCCAGCCGAGCGCCGGATTGGCGGTGGGGGGCGGGGCGAGCTGGATGACGGGACCGCCGACGCACTGGCCGAAATCCTTGTCGGCGCTGACGATCACGCAGGCGTCGCCGGACGCGGAGAGGATGCGGACGGCGGTCGCGATCAGGTCGTCGGCCTCGACGCCGCGGCGCTCGAAGACCTGGAAGCCGAGCAGCGCCGTGAGCCGCTTGATCTCCGGCAACTGCCGGACGATGTCCTCCGGGGTCTCGTCGCGCTGGGCCTTATACTCCGGCAGGACTTCCAGGTGACGGTCCGATCCGCCGAGGTCGAAGAAGACGGCGCAACGGTCCGGCTGCTCCCCTTCCCGAAGGTCCAAGAGGGCCTTCATCCAGCCGTGCAACGCGCCCGTGGGGAACTGGTCGGATTGCCGGCGGAGGTTGGAGCGCTCCATCGCGAAGTGACTGCGGAAGACCAGATTGAACCCGTCGATGAGCAGCCAGCGCATGGGAGGATTGTCGCTCCGCCCATCGGGAGCATCGAGAAAAAAGCAGGCCCGCCATGCGGCGGGCCTGTCGGAGCGAACTGGAACGTTCGGCTTACTTGGCCGGCTCGGTGACGACCGGAGTAGGCTCGGTCGGGTTCGCGGCTTCGATCGGCTCGCGGTAGACGGCGCCGGCCGGAGAGATGAGCGTCGGATTCGAGAAGGTCGCGCCCGCGCGCATGCCCGGATGGGTGCTGCGGAGGGTGGCGCCGCCCGGCGAGACGAGGTTCGCGGTGACGAACACCATCAGGCTGCGCTTCTGGACGCTCTTACCGCTGGAGCGGAAAGCCGCGCCGATGAGAGGCAGGTTACCGAGGACAGGGACCTTGTCGTCGACGGTCTTCACTTCTTCGCGGGTCAGGCCGCCGATGACGACCGTGGCACCGTCGAAGACGGTGACGTCGGTCGTGACTTCGCGGGTGCTGAAGATCGGCTGGAAGAAGCCGGAGGGGACGGTGACCGTGACACCGCCGGTCAAGGCGACGGACGTACCGCCGTATTCGACGAATCCTTCGAACTCGGTGACCTTCGGCTTGAGGTTGAGGGCGATGGAGTCATCGGCCGCGACGGTCGGGGTGACTTCGAGGGTCACGCCGACTTCCTGGACGGTGAAGTCCTGGGGCGTACCGGCCGTGATCGCGACGGAGGTGCTGGTGGCGCCGAGGGCACCGCCGCCGCCGCCTTGGCCGACGTTGGACTGGATGTCACCGTAGGCCTGCGGATAGCGGAGCAGCTGGGCCACCTTGATGACCGCGGTCTTACCGTCGAGGACGGTCAGGCTCGGGGAGGACATCAGGTCGCTGCCGGCGCTTTCTTCGATGGCGCGGATGGCAACGGCCAGGGTCTCCTGACCGAGCACACTGACGGTACCGGTGTAAGTGTTGGCCAGGTTGCCGAGGTTCATGCCTCCGGGGAAGCTCGGGGCGACGTTCGGGAAGGTCTGGAGGTTGTTCGAAGTGACACCGCCGGTCGTGATCTGACTGTTGATGGTCAGGTTCTTCGGGGCGGAGTTATTCTGGGCGAACACGCGGTTGATCGAGCGGAGGTTGCTGCCGGCATTGACGTTGCCGTTGCCACCAGCGGTCGGGGCGAGCGTCCAGTTGACGCCGAGTTCATTGAGCGCCTTCTGCTCGACTTCGATGAACTTGGCTTCGATGTGGACCTGCTTGATGTCGGAGTAACGACGGATGATGTTCTTCACGCGGTCCAGGTTCTTCGGGCTCTGCGTGACGATGAGGCGGGTACCGTCGAACGAGAGGGTCGCCGGGGGCTCGAACGGAACGCCCGAGCGGGTGAGGAAGCTCTTGATCGCCATTTCCTGGGGGTTTCCGTCGGTAGGACCAGCCGCGCCACCGGCGCCGCCGAACGGATTGGCCGCCGCGCCACCCGGAGCGGTGGTATTGAGGCCCGTGCCGGTCATCTTGACGACGGCAGCCTGGGTGAGTTCGAAGAACTGGGTGTCCAGCAGGCCGTCGCCGGCGTCCTTACGGACTTCGACGATGCCCGACGGGCTGACGGAGAAGCTGTAGCCGACGCGTTTGCAGAGGTAGTCGAGGGCCTGGAAGACCGTGACGTCGCGGAGCTGCAGGTTGACGGTGGGGCTTTCGCCGCCGTCGGTGACGGGGACGATGTTCACGCCCTTCTGGTCCTTGTCGTAGGTCTGCGAGAGGCTCGAGAGCTTGGTGAGGGCGCGATCGAGGGGTTCGTCGCGGGCGACGAAACCTTCGGGCAGGCGGATCGTCTTCATCTTCTCGGTGACCGGGTCGTTGCCGACGTCGGCGATCTTGGTGTTCTCGCGGTTGAAGACTTCCGGGAGCTTCCAGCTTTCGTCGAGGAGCTCGAG
>CAXNHL010000160.1:0-3688 GCA_964202105.1 Opitutales bacterium
CGCGTTATTTCGCGTACGCCTCACTCGCCGCCCGCTGAAACTCCCGACGAATATCGCTCTGGTCGGAATTCTTCAGATCGGTGCGCTGGATGAGGAGCACGTAGGCGCGCTTCTTGACGGGGTCGATCCACGCCTGAGTGCCGAACGCGCCGCCATGACCAAAGGTGCCGGGGCTCAGGTGCTCGGTGACATCCTTGGGCTCGCCGACGATGTGGAAGCCGAGGCCCATGCGCATGCCGGGCGCGAAGCTGACGTTCGGCAGGTCGCCGAGCTGGTTCGCAGTCATCTGCTTCAGGGTCGCCGCCTTGAGGAAGCGCTTGCCGTCCAGTTCTCCCTCGTTGAGTAGCATCTGATAGAGCTGTCCGAGGTCGCGGGCGCAGGAGTAGAGTCCGCCGGCCGGGAAGGGCGTCCGCTTGGGGTCATGCAGCGGCGTGCTGAAGCGGGCGTTCTTGGCTTCGACCAGGGCGCCGCTCTCTTTGTCCTTAGAGTAGGGCTTCGCGAGCACGTCCATATGATCCGGACTCGGCCAGAAGGTCGTGTTCTCCATGCCCAGCGGATCGAAGAGCCGCTCCTGCATGAAGTCCGCGTAATCCTTGCCGCTGGCGACCTCGACGATGCGTCCGAGGAGATTGATGGCGTTGTTGTTGTAGGCCCACTTGGCGCCCGGCTCGCTCGCGAGCGGCTTGCCGGCATAACGCACGCACATCTCGGCGAGCGGGACGGTGTCGATCGGCGCGCCGGGAGGCGTCACGGCCGAGGTATCGATACCGCTGACGTGCGTGAGTAGGTCCTTCACGGTGACGACGCGCTGCGGGGCGACGAGTCCCTGGGCGGTCTTGAGCTGGATGCCCTTGAATTCCGGCACGAACTTCTCAAGCGGATCGTCTAGCTGCACCTTGCCTTCTTCGACGAGCATCATGACGGCGATCGCGGTCATCGGCTTCGTCATCGATGCGATCCAGAACATCGAGTCCTTGCCCATCGAGCGCTTGCCGGCGACGTCGGCCAGGCCGAAGGCTTCGACCGCGATCAGGCCGTCCGGACCCACGACCGCCGTGACGGCGCCGGTGATCTGGTCGTTGTCCACGAAATGCTGCAGCGCGAAAGCCGTGATCGCGTTCTCATTGTCGGGCATCGGCTTCTCTTTCTTGCAACCCGTCAGGAGCAGGAGGCCAAGGGCAAGGCTCAGTAAGCGCATGAATGAGAGATAGCCGCCGCGTTCCGCCGCCCAAGACAAAAAAACCGATTATGTCGGAGGCTGGTCGTTCGGGTGCCTCCGGCGCGTCAGATTTTCCCCTTCGGCACGGTTTATGCGTATCAGGTTACGGGCTCGCGGGCGGTCTGACATATCCGTCATTTTCGCCGCTAACACTTCACATTGCCACGCTTGTGGTCACTCGGGCACGAGACCAAATCAGCCGCACACCCACATGCGTACCCTCACCCGCTCCCTGCTTCTCGCCGCCGCCGCCTCGATCTCTCTGTCGGCCGGTCCGATCACCTACACGACGCCGAACCTTGACGCCACTGCGGTCGGCGCGGTGAAGACGGTGTCTTTCAACGGCGCTTCTTATCTCAATAAGGGTCTCGTCGGTGTGGGTTCGTTCTCCTCGAGTGCAATCGACGGTCTCGGCGACACGCTCGGCTCCTTCTCTTCCTTCAAGGTCGACACGAATACCTGGCGCAAGAACGCCGACGGCTCCTATGCCGGCTCGCTCTACACTTTGCCTGACCGCGGTTATAATGTGGCTGGCCTCATCGACTACGCCGCGCGTATTCAGAAGTTCGACCTGGCCTTCACGCCCGACTACACGACCAACACGGTCGGCCAGACGCAGCTGACTCTGACCTTCAAGGGTACCACTAAGATTACCGACTTTAACGGTAACGCGACCACGGCGGTCAACCCGAGCGGCACGACCCTCAGCGGCTTCACCAACGTACCGACCGCCAGTGTAGGCGGCGTCACTAAGTTCACGGTCGATGGCGAAGGCCTCGCGATCCGTGCCGACGGCAGCTTCTATGTCTCCGATGAATACGGCGCTTCGATCTATCACGTGAGCAAGACCGGCCAGATGCAGGGCGTCATTACCCCCGTCCAGGCCCTTATCCCTCAGTTCTCCAATCCGTCTTACACGGGCTTCACCACCGAATCCGCCGCGATCGCCACGGGCATCCAGACGGGCGGCCGCCGCGACAACCAGGGCATGGAAGCGGTCGATATCACCCCGGACGGTAAGTTCCTGGTGTCGATGCTTCAGTCCGCCACCCGTCAGGATACTCCCTCGAATTCCGACTTCAATCGCTCCTACACCCGCCTCTTCGTCTACGATATCACGAAGACTGGTACCCCCACCTCGCCGGTCGGACACTACCTCGTCGAGCTCCCGACCGTTAGCACCAAGGGCGTCGGCGCCGCGGCCAACAAGACCGCCGCCCAGTCGGAGATCGTGGCCCTCAGCAGCAACACCTTCATGGTGCTGACCCGCGACGGCAACGGCAACGGCGCCGGCAACGCGGGCCCTAAGGCCACTTCCACTGGCGTGGGCTACGCCGACAATCCGCTGGTCTTTAAGAGCATCGCCCTCGTGAGCACGGCCAACGCCACGAACCTCGCGGGCACAATATACGAGACCGGTTACACCTCGACGGTCACGGGCACGGCTGGGACGCTCGCCCCGGTCGCCGACATCGTCGCGGCCACGACCACCGACTTCGTCAATCTGCTCAACGTTAACCAGCTGGCCCGCTTTGGTCTCAACATGAACACGGTCAGCACCCTAGGCGCGGCCTCGCTCCTGACTAACCCGGGCGTCACCGTCACCCCCCAGGACGTAAACTCCCTCTCGGAGAAGTGGGAAGCCCTCTCGGTCGTGCCTTGCCTGGATGCTGCCAATCCGAACGACTACTTCCTGTTGGTCGGTAATGATAATGACTTCATCACGTCGACCGGCACGATGCTCGGTACGTCCTATAATGGCGTCGTGACCCCGACGTCTGGGTCGGGCTCCTCCGAGACGGTCGAGAACAAGAACCGCATCCTGGTCTACCGCGTGACCCTGCCGGGTTACGTCGACCCGGGTCTCGTGATCTCGGCCACCAACCGCGCCCCCGTCATGGCGGCCAACTCCCTCCAGTCCACCCGCAACATGGGGTCCAGCTTCGGCACGATTCTCAAGAGCCGCCTGACCAACAGCATGCGCATGGCCGCGCCCGGCAAGGTCGCCGGTTTCGATCCTCAGACCGGCGAACCCTTGTCCGACCTTTGCGCCAGCGGCCTGCCGGCGACCCACGGCGTGCATAAGGGCATGCGCTGGTGGTTCGATGGTTCTATCCGGAATATCTCCGAGGATCCCAACGCCGTCGGCCAGTCGCTCGACTCCAGCGCCTCGGCTGGCGCTCTCGGTTTGGAGTGGGAGCTGGGCGAAGGCTTCGTGTTCGGTTTCGGCGTCGGGATGCAGGACGGTAAGTCCGACGGTTCCAACGGAGCCAACGTCAGCTACAAGGGCAAGAGCCTGACTTCCTACCTGATGGGACGCAGCGACATCTTCTTCGGCAGCCTGACGGTCACCGCCGGCCGCCAGGACTTCGACTCGATCCAGTCCGCGGGCCCGTACGGCTCGACGCCCTTCGGCCAGACGGAAGGCAGCAGCATGTCCGCGGAACTGGTGGTCGGCGCGACGGTCGC
>CAXNHL010000161.1:0-3672 GCA_964202105.1 Opitutales bacterium
CCGAAGACCGCGCTGGCCAAGGGCGTGAAGGTCCCGGCCGTCCTGTGCCTCCATCCGACCGATGACACGGTGGGCGCGGGCGTCGTGGTCGGTCTCGGCGGTAAGGCCAACCGGCAATACGCGGCGGAACTCGCCGAGCGCGGTTACGTGACGTTGTCGCCGGCTTATCCGCACCTCGCTGATTACCGGCCGGACCTCGTCGCCCTGGGCTACGCCAGCGGCACCATGAAGGCCGTGTGGGATAATGTCCGCGCCCTCGATCTCCTTGATTCCTTGCCATACGTGCGCGGCGGCTCCTACGGCGTCATCGGACATTCGCTCGGCGGCCACAACGCCGTCTACACCGCGGTGTTCGACGAACGCCTGAAGGCTGTCGTGAGCAGCTGCGGCCTCGATTCGTATCTCGATTATTACGACGGCGCCCCGGCGGTCTGGCAGTTCGGCAAGGGCTGGTGCCAGCCACGCTACATGCCGCGCCTGGCGGAATACGCGGGTCGCCTGGCGGATATCCCCTTTGATTTCCACGAGATGATCGGCGCCTTGGCGCCGCGCCGCGTCCTGATCAGCGCATCCCTCGGGGACGCCAACTTCCGTTGGCAGAGCGTCGACAGGGTGGCCGCCGCCGCCCGCCCGGTGTTCGTCTTGCTCGGGTCGCCCGATGCGCTGCAAGTCATCCACCCCGAAGGCGCGCACGACTTCCCCGACTCCGCCCGTGAGCAGGCTTATCGCCTGTTGGCGGAGGTCCTCCGATAGCATAGGTTCGGATTGCCCGCCTTCGGTCTGCCCCCATCTTTCTTCCATGCGATATCTGCCTCTCGTCCTGCTCTTCGCCTTGGCGTCATTGGTCGCCGCCGACCGGCCCAACATCATCGTCATCCTGGCCGACGACCAAGGCTTCGGCGACCTCGGCGCTAACAACCCGCAGAGCAAGATCGCGACCCCGCAGCTGGATGCCTTGGCCAAGGGCGGCGTGCGATTCACCGACGGACATACGTCTTCAGGCGTCTGCACGCCGACCCGCTACAGCCTGCTGACCGGTCGTTACCACTGGCGCACCAAACTCCAGTCCGGCGTGCTCGGCGGTTTCTCGACCCCGCTGATCGCGAAGGATCGTCTCACCCTCGCCGGCCTGCTGAAGCAACAGGGCTATGCGACGGGATGTTTCGGCAAATGGCACCTCGGCATGAGCTTCCCGTTGAAGAACGGCGGCGTCGCCGACGACGGCGGCAACTTCAGCAAGGCCTTCCAGGATGCGGCCTCGGTCGACTACGGACGCGACATCGTGGACGGCCCCGTCGACCACGGCTTTGACACCTTCTTCGGGATCAGCGCTTCGCTCGACATGCCGCCGTTCGTGTGGATCAAGGACCGGCGCGTGACGGAGATCCCGAGCGCGTCCAAGACCTGGCTGCGGACCGGGCCCGCCGGCCCCAAGTTCGAAGCCGTCGACGTGATGCCTTCGGTCATCGACCAGACGATTGCCTTCATCGAGGCCCAGCGGAAGGCCGACCCGGCCAAGCCCTTCTTCGCCTATGTTCCGCTGAACGCCCCGCACACGCCGATCGTACCGACCAAGGAGTTCCAAGGGAGCAGCGGCATCAGTCCCTACGCGGACTTCGTGAAGCAGGTCGACCATGACGTCGGCCGCCTGCTGGCTTCGCTGGATAAGCTTGGCCTCACCGAAAACACCCTGGTGGTCTTCACCTCAGACAACGGTTGCTCGCCTGCGGCCGATATCCCCCTGCTGCAGAAGGCGGGCCACGAGCCCAATCATATCTTCCGCGGCCATAAGGCCGACCTCTACGAAGGCGGCCACCGCGTGCCGTTCCTCGTGCGCTGGCCCGCCAAGGTGAAGCCCGCCGTGTCCGCGGCGCTGATCGGACAGTTCGACTTCCTCGCCACCTTCGCCGACATCACTGGCGCGACGGTGCCGGCCGGCATGGGCGAAGACAGCGTGAGTTTCCTGCCGGTCCTGCTCGGGGCCAAAGACTCCGTCCGCCAGGGCATCGTGAGCCAGTCGATCAACGGGAGCTTCGCGATTCGCGAGGGTAATTGGAAACTGCTCCTCAGCGCCGGTTCTGCCGGCTGGAGTTCGCCTAAGCCCGGACCCGAAGAGGCGGGCCTGCCGCCGGTGCAGCTGTACGACCTTTCGAAAGACCCCGGTGAACGTAAGAACCTTCAGGCCGAGTTCCCTGAGCGCGTGGCGGCGATGAAGGCCGAGCTGGAGAAGCTCATCGCCCGCGGACGAAGCACGCCGGGTCCGGACCTCGCGAACGATGTCCCCGTGCAGCTCATCAAGAAGAGCCCGGCCGGTAAGGCCAAGGCGAAGAAGAAATGAGGGCCTTGCTCGCCATCGGTCTGCTCACGGCTTCGGCCTATGGGGCTAGCACCAAGGTCCCGGAGGGGGTCAAGGTGGTGCGTGATCTCGAATACGCGCAGGTCAAGGGGGTCAGCCTCAAGTTGGATCTCTACCGTCCGTCGGCCATGCCCTCGGCGCCCATGCCCTTGGTCATCTGGGTGCATGGCGGAGGCTGGCGCAACGGTTCCAAGACGAGTTGTCCTGCCGCTTGGTTGGCGACCAAAGGGTACGCCGTCGCCAGTCTGGATTTCCGGCTATTGCCCGAGCATCCGTGGCCGGCGCAGATCGAGGATCCGATCGCGGCGCTCCGCTGGCTGCGCCAAGAGTCCGGAAAATACGGCTATGACGCGTCGCGCTCCGCCGCGATGGGCGGATCTTCGGGCGGTCATGTGGTGGCCCTTTGGGGCACCCTGCCTTTACCCGCGGAAGACAAGGTGAAGGCCGTGGTGGACCTGTATGGTCCGACCGATCTCCTGACCATGCCTCCGAACGTGCTCTCGGAAAAGCGCACGCGCGCCGATCTCGCCAAAGCCAATGGGGCCTTGTTGCTCGGTGGCGTGGTGATGGACCAGCCGGAGAAGGCCAGGGCCGTCAGCGCCTTGCACCAGGTTTCCAAGGACGACGCCTCTTTCCTGATCATGCATGGTATGGACGATCCTGGGGTGCCGGTCGATCAGAGCGAACGCCTGCACGCGGCGCTCAAGGCGGCCGGCGTGGAGTCGACCCTGAAGCTGATTCCCGGCGCCGGACACGGCGGCAAGGAGTTCGACTCACCGGAGTCGAGGGCGCTGATCCAGGCTTTCCTGGACCGGCATCTGCAGCGATAGCAGCGGACGCGGGTGTTTACTTGGCCTTAGTCAGCCGTATGCTTCGGCCATGGAAAGCCCCCTCCGCCTAGCCCTGATCCTTTCGCTTTTCGCTGCGAGTGGCCTCGCCGCCCCCTTCGATCCGGCGCCCTTTGATGTTCCGGCTAACCGGATCGCGCTGACGATGGCGCCGTCGCCGGATAATCCTCGGAACTCCGAGGGCGCCTTCGCGACCCTGCGCTCTGGCCGGATCATCTTCTGCTACACGGCATATTACGGAGGGAAGGGCAGCGACCATGACCCGGCCCGGATCGCCCAGACTCATTCGGACGACCAAGGCCTGACCTGGAGCGCGCCGAAGACCATCGTCGAAAACGAGGGCCGCTATAACGTGATGAGCGTGTCGTTGCTCCGCTCGGCCAGCGGCAAACTACACATGGTCTATCTCGTGAAGAACGACTGGCTCGATTGCCGACCATACTTGCGGACCTCGGGAGACGACGGCGC
>CAXNHL010000162.1:0-3663 GCA_964202105.1 Opitutales bacterium
TCCATTGGGAGGTATTCCTGCCGTCAGGCAAGCCCCCAACAAGAAGGCCCGGCGTGAACCGGGCCTTCGTCGATGAGGAATTCGCCTCAGCTTACTTGGCGAACGAGCGGTAGTCTTCGCCTTCCTTCTCCGGCACCACGTTGATCGTGTGGGCGATGTCGTCCGGCACGCGCGAGCCGTCGACGGCCTTCACGTTCATCTTGATGCGCATCTGCATCACCGGCACGAGGCCTTCGACTTCGAGGAAGACGGACTTGCCGTCGTCGGCGAGCTTGACGGACTTGACCGGGACCTGGTCCGAACCTTTCTCCTCGGGCTTGCTGACCTTATACGTGTCGGAGCCGTAGGCGCCGGAGTAGAGGTAGTTATACTGCTCGAGGGACCAGTTCTGGGCGTCGGACGCGGACTTCTTGTCGAGCGCGCCGGTGAAGCGGACGGTGATGCCCTTCTTGGAGACGTGCAGCGACTCGGGCATCGTGACGGACTTGCCGGTGTAGCGGACGCGCTGGATGGCGCCGTCCTTCACGCCGTTGGTCTGCCAACCCTTGAGGCCGGCGACGTAGAGCTGGCCGTCGACCGGGTTGAAGCGCGAGCGCATCAGGCCGGTGGCGAACTTGAGCGGGAACTTCACCACGCCGCCCTGGGCGACGTCGCCGACGCGTTCCTGGAGGACCGCGAAGAGCGAGGACTTGCCGTAGGAGAGGTAGAGCATGCGGCCTTCGAAGGGACCCCACTTGCCCTTGTTGGCGGGCACCCAGATCTGGCCGCCGTTGGAGTTGTCGACGTCGTACGGCACCCAGCAGAGGTGCGGGCTATACTTCGTCGGCGCCGGGGTGCGATGGGCGAGGTCAGGGACCTCGATGAATTCGCCGGGCTTGGAGAAGTGGATGTAGTCGACGGGGACCCAGGTGCCCTGGTTGTCGCCGCTGGAGACTTCGCCGTTGGGACCGACGCCCATGCCGTTGGGGGCGCGGATGCCGGTGGCGTAGACTTCGAACTTCTGGCCGTCGGCCGAGACCTTGAAGATGCAACCATGGTGGTCGCTGAGGGGGCCCCAACCGCGGCCTCCCGGATTCACGGGTCCGCCCTTGAGGAAGTAGAAGTTACCCTGCGCGTCCGTCTGCAGGTCGAACATGAACTCATGGAAGTTCGAGGTGACCTGGACGTCGTTGTTGAAGTTCTGGTAGAAGTCGGCTTCGCCGTCCTTATTGAAGTCGTGGAGCAGCGTGATCTGGTCGCGGCCGAGGACGTAGATCTGCTCGTTGACGATCTTCAGGCCGAGGCCGTGGAAGATGCCGGTGGCGTAGCGGCGCCAGGTGATCTTGCTGAGCTTGTCGTCGGCGAACTTGCCGACCCAGACGTCGCCGCTCCAGGTGGAGAAGGCGATGCGGCCGTCCTGGAAGAAGTCGATCGCGCCGACGCGGATCCAGGAGTTGAAGGGGTTCTCGGCGGGGATGGTGACGGTGTCGACGAGGTAGGGAGCGGCCAGGAGTTCGGCGAGCTGGTCCTTAAGCGACTGCTTCTGCGCGGCGTCGGTCTCGCTTTCGATGCGGCCCTTGAGCGTCTCGGCCTGCTTGGCCTGGTCGGTCTCGCCGAGCGTGCCTTCGGTGACGACTTCCTGCGTCCAGTGGGCGGGACCGCCCTTGGTGAAGGCGCGGAGGTCGGTGGCGGCGGCGACCTTGGAGGGCGCCTTGCGGAGCACGTCGCCGGCGTTGATGGCGCCGTGGGCGAACGAGACCTTGAAGGAGGTGCCGGCGGCGACCTTGGTGAGCTTGAGCGCGAGGAAGTTACCCTTGTTGCTGAGGATCGAGCCGTTGGGCAGGCCGTTGACGGTCACGGTGGTGAGTTCATCGGCGGGCTTCACGATGGCGGGAGCGTTCTTGGCGGCCTTGGTGGTCTTGGCCTTGGCCTTCGGGTCGGCCTTCTTGCCGGGCTGTTCGGGCGGGAGCGGGATCTCCATGCGGACGATCGCGTTGGCGCCATCGGCGAGGTCGACCTTGCCGCCGTAGGGCAGGTCGAGGAGGCGGACGGAGGCGTCGAGCTCACCCTTCACGACGGTGAAGGAGCGAGAGAGGACGAAGGTGTCGCCGACTTTTTCCATCTCGGCGGATTCAAGCACTTCGGCGCCGCCGACGGAGTAGGCGAAGACGACGCGGTCGCCGTGCAGGTAGAGGCCCTGATACTTGGCGTGCTCGCGCGGGAGCGGGCCGAGCGGGATCTTGGACATCACGCCTTCCGGGCCCTTGGGAAGGGTGCGGGTCTCGTTGAAGGTGCCGTTGAAGCTCCAGCCGGGGCCGGGGTTCGTCTCGAAGAAGACCTTGGCGCCGACGGCCGGTCCGGGGTTCGGGCCGTGCTTACCGTCGAAGGCGACGCCCTTGGTCTGCATCCAGCCGCCCGTCCAGGCGCCGGCGGCGCGGAGGGTGTCGGTGTCGAAAGCGTAACCGGCTTCACGGTTGCCGAGGTTCACGAGGACGGCCTTGTTCGCGGCGCAGCCTTTCTGGTCGAAGGGGCTCTTGCCTTGGGTGTTGTCGATCGAGGCCGAGAGGAAGCGGCCGTAGTCCATCGCTTCCCATTTGGAGAGCGGTTTGGCGTCGGGCTTCTTGACGGCGTCCTGGGCGAGGCCGGTCATCGTCGCCAGCGCGAGCGCTAGGGACAAGGAAGTGCGGGTCAGGGATTTCATATGATAGGAAATGGAGTGGGGGCGGGGCAGGGGTCGGCAGAATTGCTTAAACCGCCCCCCGCTGTCCACCGTATTGGAGCGTTATGTGGGGTGGAAGTTCCGCGCAAAGAATCGATGGCAGAGGACGGATGACAGAGGGCGGAAAAGCAGGGGCCAGGGTCAGTTGAGCGGAAACGGCCGAATAAAGGGGGTCTCCGTCCTTGCTGATGAGGAAGGCCATCCGTTTTCTTTTGAGCATACCCCCGTCATGCCTTCCCGCTTCCTCATTTTGGCCGGTCTGCTCGTCGCCGGCCTTTCCTCGGGGCTGCTTGCCGCCCCGACGGCCGCGGAGCCCGCCTTGGTGTTCAATAACACGCTCCCGAAGAACGACCTCAAAGGATCTTTCGCGGCGCAGATCCTCTTCGCCCAGAGCCAGGTCATCCCGTCCCATCCTCGGGAGGATGATCGCCAGCCGCGCCTGATCAGTCTGCGCAAGACGCTCGTGATGGTGCGTCCGGTGCGAGTGGATTCGGCGCCGATCGCGTTCAACGATCCGGTCGTGCTCACCGCCATCGAAGGTGCCGGCAAGGAACTCGGTACGCTTACTCTGAATCCGCCGCAGCAGCTGCCGAAGACGGCCTACTTCGTGGACGGCACGCCGGTGAAGAGCATCGATTTCACTTCGCCTGCCGGCAACGTCGCCGCGATCGACGATCCGGCTGGCATCGCCCGGCTCGCCGAGCCGAGCGGAGCTTCCGTCCGCGAACTGCTCGGTGGCCACGCGCTCGTCCGCATCGAGACCGCCGACGGACGCTGGGTCCGCGACATCCATTTGCCTCCGGCCAAGGGCCTCGAAGGCAAGATGGTCCGGGTCGAAGCCGGGGCGGGTTATGGTTCGACGATCCATTATGGCGCCGGCACCGTCAGCATCGGCCGCGGTCAGAGCGTGATCTTCAAGAGCGTCAGCGGCCGCTGGTTCCGCGAAGGGGAGCTGGACAATAACC
>CAXNHL010000163.1:0-3660 GCA_964202105.1 Opitutales bacterium
GTCCGCCCCCGACGGCCGCGTCGACCAGGCCGACTTCGCCGCGAAGATCGCCGAGTTCGGTCCGCGCATCGCGGGCATGATGGTGACCAACCCGAACACCTCGGGCGTCTTCGAGACCGACTTCCAGAAGATGGCCGCGGAGATCCACCGCGTCGGCGGGCTCGTCTACATGGATGGCGCCAACATGAACGCCATCGCGGGCTGGGTGAACCTCGGCGCCCTCGGCGTCGACGCCGTCCACAACAACCTGCACAAGACCTGGACCGTCCCGCACGGCGGCGGCGGCCCTGGCGACGGCATCGTGGCCGTGTCCGAGCGCCTCGTGGACTTCCTCCCTGGCTTCCAGATCGAGAAGCACGGCGACACCTACGTGGCCGTGAAGCCGAAGCATAGCATTGGCTCCTTCCACCGCCACTGGGGTAACTTCGCCCACAAGGTGCGCGTCTACACCTACCTGCAGCGCCTCGGCAAGGAAGGCGTCCGCCGCATGGCCGCGATGTCCGTCCTCTCCAGCCGCTACCTGTTCTCGAAGCTCGGCAAACATTTCCCTTCGCTGCCGGCCGCGGCCGACGGCGTGCCGCGCATGCACGAGTTCATCCTCACGCTCACCGAAGAGGACTTCAAGCGCATCGAAGCCGCCGGCATCCCGCGCGCGGGCATCATCGCCCGCGTCGGCAAGCTCTTCCTCGACTTCGGCTTCCACGCCCCGACCGTCGCCTTCCCCGAAGTCTTCGGCCTGATGATCGAGCCGACCGAGTCCTACACGAAGACCGAGCTGGACCGTTTCGCCGAGGTCGTGCTGGCCATCGGCGACCTCATCCGCACGAACCCGGAAGTCCTCAAGTCGACCCCGCGCTTCACGCCGGTCGACCGCGTCGACGAAGTCGCCGCGAACCGTAACCTGGTGCTCAGCGAACACCTCACGGCCCTCCCGCTGATCAACGAGAACCGTCTCTCCCCCGTCCTGCTCAACGCGATGCCCGTCGCCGAGATCAAGCAGCGGGTGCTGGCGACAGTCTGAGCGACCGGCCTACTCGGCCTTGATAAATCGGCCGCGGGAGATCGCCGCATAGGCGCCGCAGATGATCGCCGAGGTTCCGCACACCCAGAACACCTGCCCGGAGGAGATATGGAAAGTCTCGCGGGCGACCCATTGCACGCCAGCGGCGAAAAGGATGCCGATGAAGCTAAGGCTGCTCACCGCACCCTGCACAGAGCCTTTGTCCTCAGGCGCGGGACGATGCTGGATGACGGAGACGATCGGGACGATGAACAAGCCGGCGGAGAAGCCTAAGGTGGCCATGCAGATGCCGAACGTGCCGGCCGTGACACCCTCCATACCCATCGGCACGGTGCTCAGGGCCAGACCGAGCGCGCCGATCGGCACGAGACGATATTCGATGTGACCGCGGGAGGCATAACCCGCGACGACGCTGCCGAAGCCGATGCCGAGCGCCAGCCAGACGTTCATCAGGCTGTTATCGGTGTCGCTGAGATTCAAGACGCCCCGCCCGAAGACCACCACGTTCATCATCACCAAGGCCGAGATGAAATAGAAGCCGGTGTTACCCCAGCACGCGCGCCAAAGGTCGCGGTCCTGCTTGATGATCATCAGCTGGCGCCAGAGGTTGGTGACGGGATTGATGCGGACCGGACAGGTCGGGTTGGCGGCAGGGACCGGCGTGATCTGCCGGCTGAGCAACCAGCCGAGGAAAGCGATCACCATCAAGATCGGACCGGCAATCCACTCGAGCCCCTTGGTCTCGTACCCCTTCAAGGTATCTGAGAAGAGCCCGGCGGCCACCGTACCGAGGATGACGCCGAGGAACGTCAGCAGGGCGAGGATGCCGTTACCCCAAGACAGTTTCTCGTGGGGCAGGATTTCGGGCAAGATGCCATATTTGGACGGCGCGAAAATGGCGCTATGACAACCCATCAGGAAGACGGCCGCGAGATTGAGCACTAAGTTTCCAGTCGCCAGGGCGAGGCCAGCGAACGCCATGATGCCTATTTCCGCGACCTTCACATTGACCATCACGCGTTGCTTGCTGTTTCGGTCTGCCAGCCACCCGCCCAGCATCGCGAAGAGGATGAACGGAGCCGAGAAGACGGCCGTCACCAAGGAGACCATCCGATCCTGAGAGCCTCCCCCGGCGGAGGCGGCGGCACTGGTCATGAGGACCAAGATGATCAGCTGCTTGAGCGCATTGTCGCTGAAGGCATTCTGAAATTGCGTCCCCATCAGGCACCAGAAGCCACGTTGCCAGCCGGTTGCCGAGGAAACAGGGGTAGGGGCCATCCCCCATCACACGCCCGGCAGAGTGCCTTTACAAACCTATTGGAGGCCCGCGCGGCTTAATCGCGCAAGGCCGCGAAGAGCTCTACCGCCGATTCGGCCTTATTGAGGATATAGACGTGATAGCCAGGCGCCCCACGGGCGACCAGGCCTCTCGCCTGACGGACGGCCCACGAGACGCCGACCTTACGCTGGGCTTCCTCGTCCGGACCGCAGGCTTCGAGTTCACGCACCAAGGCATCCGGGATCCGCGCCTTGCAGAAGCCGCAGAAAGTACGGGCCTGCTTCAAGGAGAGCACGGGCATGATACCCGGGAGTATCGGGACGGACACGCCGGCCGCATGGGCCCGATCGACGAAGCGGAAGTAGTCGTCGTTATCCAGGAAGAGCTGGGTGGTGACGAAGTCCGCGCCGGCCGAGACCTTGCCGGCGAGGAAACGGATGTCCGCCAGGTCGTCCGTGGCGTCGGGATGACGCTCCGGGAAACCGGCGACACCGACGGCGAAACGGCCCGGGCGTTCCGAGCCGATGAGGCGGACCAGACCCTCGGCGTGGGCGAAGCCTTCCGGATGGGCGGTGAAGGTCGTCTGCCCCTTGGGCGGATCGCCACGGAGGGCGAGGATGCCGGAGAAGCCGGCGCGGTCATACTGCTCGATGATCGCGGAGAGCTCCGCCTGGGAATGTCCGACGCAGGTGAGGTGGCCGATCAACGGGATGCCCATCTTCACGAGCTCCGCGCCATAGGTGATCGTCGTATCGCGAGAGGTGCCGCCCGCGCCGTAGGTCAGGGAGGCGAAATCGATGCCGAGCGGCTTCAGCGTCGCGGCCACCTTGAGCATGCGCGCGCCGCCTTCCGCGTCCTTGGGCGGGAAGAATTCCACCGACACCGTGGGGCGCACGGGACTGCGGAGAGCGGTGATGAGCTGGGTGCGAGACATCCGAAGTATCTTCTTATCCAGATATGAAGATGTATGTCAAGACCCTAAGGGTCACTCGTCCCGCCCTTCCCGGCCGCCGTTGGCCGGCAGTTCACCGGGCATGGCCACATGGTAGGCCATGACCATCCAGCAGAGCATCAGCGGGTAGATCAGGACAATGAAGCCGAAGGTGCCGAAGATACCCAGCAGGACGCCGGCCTTCACGGAGAGGACCTTCATCGCCACCAGGAAACTGATCGGGACGATGATGAAGAGGATCGCGGCGACGTAGCCGATGGAGGTCGTGCCGGAGTAGATTCCTGCCGAGCGGGCGAGATCCATGCCGCAGGCGGAGCAGGCCTTGCCTAGGCGGAACCAAGAAGCGAGGAGGCCACGCTTGCCGCAGTTCGGACAGTGGCACAGCAAGCCGCGGGCGATGATGTCGCC
>CAXNHL010000164.1:0-3658 GCA_964202105.1 Opitutales bacterium
ACCGGAATGTTTGCTGCGGTCATGATAAATCGGGTGTCAGGTGCCGGCCACCGGGGAATCAGCCCTTCGGGTGTCAGCCGTTCAGCCTTCGGCAGCCGGCTCCGGGTTCCCGCGGCTGATGGCCGAGATGCCGACTCCCGAGTCGCCGACGCCCGTGGCTGGCACCTGTCACCAGAAATTGGCCCCCCAGCCAATTATCCGGTCTCCGGTTCCCCTTTGAGTTAGTCCGACTATTTGCCTCATCTGAGCCTCCGAGCCTCTGGTCAACTAAGCCTCCAATTTGCAATCTCCCCTTGCCCACGTGCCCACGTGCCAGCGTGTCCCCTAAATTAGTTGCGCCTCCTCTATTTCCATCAGCATTTCGCGACCCCTCGGGGAGCGAGTGGCACGCGCTCTTATGAGTTCGCGCGGGCGCTGATCGCGCGCGGACATCAGGTGACCATCGTCTGTGGGGCCCATGCGCAGAGCGGCTTGGAGTTGCCGTATGATGCTGCGCGCGGCTGGCATCGTGGAGACGTCGACGGTATCGACGTCATCTCGTTGCCCTTAGCCTACGCTAACCGCGACGGACTTGTTCGCCGGGGCTGGACCTTCCTTCGCTTCGCCCTCCGTTCCGTCCGGCTCGCGTTGCAGCTCGATTACGAACTCGCGTTCGCGACCTCGACGCCGATCACCTCGGTCATTCCTGGCCTCGCCGCCAAATGGTTCCGGGGTAAGCCGTTCGTTTTCGAAGTCCGCGACCTGTGGCCCGAACTCCCCCGCGCCCTTGGTCTGCGCAATCCCTTCGTCCTCGGGGGCATGTCCCTCCTGGAATTCCTGGGCTACCGTTCCGCCGACGCGTGCATTGGTCTTTCGCCTGGCATCGTCGACGGTATCCGGGCCCGGGCTGACGAACGTCTGCCGGTCACGATGATCCCGAATGGTTGCGACCTCGAGGTCTTCCATCCCTCCAAGCGCGCCAAGCTCAAGCTCCCTGGCATCGGGCCGGATGATTTCGTCGCCGGTTTCACCGGCGCCCATGGTGTCGCCAACGGACTCGATGCTTTGCTCGACGTCGCCGCCGAGCTCAAGCGCCGCGGTGATACCCGCGTGAAGCTCGTGTTCATCGGTGACGGTAAGGAGAAGGAGCGCCTCGCCGCGGCTGCCGCCGAGCGCGGCCTGACCAATTGCCTCTTCTTCCCGCCGGTGCCCAAGGCTGAGCTCGGAGCGATCACCGCCTCGCTGGATTGCGGACTCATGGTGCTCAAAGACATCCCCGCCTTCTATCGCGGCACCTCGCCGAACAAGTTCTTCGACTATCTCGCCGCCGGCATCCCCGTCGTGAACAACTACCCCGGTTGGCTCGCCGGCCTCATCGGAGAGCATCAGTGCGGTGTCGTCGTGCCGCCCGGCGATGCAGCCGCTTTCGCCGACTCCTTACAGCGCCTCGCCGCCGATCAGGCTGCCTGCCGCGCCATGGGGGCCGCCGCTCGCGTCCTCGGCGAGAAAGAATTCGCCCGCCCCAAGCTTGCCGACCGTTTCGTCGCCACCCTCGAAGCCGTCGCCCACCCACACCATGCTTAATCGCGAACAAGCCATCGCCCTCGTGTTGCGTCGTCTCGCCGCGCTCGGCCGCGAACTCGGCAAGCCTGTCTTGGAGCAAGCCGACGAGCAGACCCGTCTGTTCGGTGAAGCCGCCGCGCTGGATAGCATCGGACTCGTCACTCTCATCGCCGACCTTGAAGAAGATATCCGCGTCGCCACCGGTAAGACCGTCACCCTCGCGGACGAGAAAGCCATGAGCCGACTCACTTCACCCTTCCGCCGCGTGGATCTATTGGCGGAGTATGTGGTGGAGATTGTAGCAAGATAACAGGTGCAAAAGTGCAAGCCGGCCTGCGGCCTGTGCAAAGGTGCAAATGTGAAGACAGAGTATTGAGTATGGAGTATCGAGTATCGGGGGAGTGACTGCCTTGGGTAGGGTCAGCACTGCGTGCTGACATAGCTGTATCAAGGTAGGGCTGACCACCCTTGGTCAGCCGCGGTTGAGCGAAGGCGCTCAACCCTACCCCACGCTAGGACAGCACGTGGTGCTGTCCCTACCTCAAATCCCACCTTTGCACTTTTGCACAGGAGCTCCGCTCCGATTTGCACCTTTGCACGGTCTTTAGTCCGGCCAACTGGCCAACCGATCAACTGATCAACTTGCCCCCTAATCTAAAATGAACACCGCTCTCATCACCGGCACTTCCCAAGGTCTCGGCCGTGCCTTGGCCGAACGCCTGCTCGCGGACGGTTGGACCGTGCATGGATTCGCCCGCGGCGCGCAGGCCCTGGCTCATGCGAATTTCCATGGCCATGCCGTCGATGTTACGGATGAGGCAGCGGTCCGTGGTGCCGTCGCGACCATCGCCGAAGGCGGCCGCATTGATCTCCTGGTGAATAATGCCGGCGCGGCGTCCATGAATGCTTTGCTGCTGACGCCCGGCGAGACCGCCGAGCGGCTCATGCGCGTCAACTACCTCGGCACTTTCCATTGTCTGCAGGCTGTCGGTAAGGTCATGGTCCGCCAGCGCGCCGGCCGCATCATCAACCTCACCACCGTCGCCGTGCCGCTTTCGCTCGAAGGCGAAGCCGCCTATGTCGCCAGCAAGGCCGCCGTCGAGGCGCTGACGAAAGTCGCCGCCAAGGAGCTGGCCAGCCAAGGCGTCCGGGTCATGGCCATTGGTTTTGGTCCGGTGGACACCCGTTTGACCAGAGCTGTTCCCCGTGCGGCGCTCGCTAAGATCAACGGCCAGATTTCACGTCCGGACGGAACGACGATGGACCAAGCGGTCGAGTTCTTCATTTCACAGCTGCACTCGCCAGACTTCATCAGTGGGTCGGTGAGGTATCTGGGAGCCGTATAGTTCTATCGCTGGCCTCCCGCGCGATTAACATCGCCGAACTGAAACATGTCTTTGATTTACCGATTCTCAACCTACGCGACCAAGCCGGCCCTGGCTGGGTCATGGGGTGTCGTCACGTATGACGAGCTCGGCCAAATGGTGGGTACGGCCCGCCATGAACTAGCCCAACTAAAACTAGATCGCCCGACCGCCTTCGGTCTGATCGGCGAACATGGTCCGGCCGCGACGGCTTGGCTCCTCGCCCTCGCCGAAGCCGGCCATTTCGTCGCGCCGCTTTCCGGCAACGCCGCCGAGCATCCGTCCAAGCTCGCCCTCATCAACGCGCAGTGGATCGTCGTCGCGGAAGCCAAGGAATGGAAAACCTTCCCGCGGGTCGACGAGCCTTCGGCTCATCCGTTGTTTCGTCAGTTGAGCGAGCAGGGGTCGCCGGGACTCATCCTCTTCTCCAGCGGCACCAGCGGAGCCCCCAAGGCCATGGTCCAGGATTTCGGCAAGTTGCTGGCGTCTTACGAATCACGGCATGAGAGCGACCTCGCGATGGTGGCGTTACTCGGCTTCGATCACATCGGCGGCCTGAACACGCTATTCAATACCTTGGCGGCGGGATCCTTGCTCGCTATACCGGCCTCTCGTTCGCCGGCCGACGTCGCGGCCACCATCGCCCGACACAAGGTCGCGATCCTCCCGGCGTCGCCGACCTTCCTGAATCTCCTGCTCACGGCCGGCCTGACCGAGGACCTTTCCTCCCTGCGCGTCATCACGTACGGGAC
>CAXNHL010000165.1:0-3646 GCA_964202105.1 Opitutales bacterium
GCCATGCTCGCCGAGCAGATGGCCACCCAGCCGCTCGGCCCAGCCGACAAAGGCACGGACCTCCCTGCCCTCGCCGCGTGGACCGCCGTCAGCAGCGTCATCATGAACCTCGACGAGTTCCTCATGCGCCGCTGAGCCATCAGGCCTACACCTATCCCCACCCCTACCCCTTTCGAGATGAACCCTCTTCGCGAAGCCCAGCTCAGCCTCCAGACCCGCCGCACGTTCCTGAGCAGCGTAGGCCAGTTCAGCCTCGGCGCCATCGCCCTCCACGCGATGCAGGCCGACGCCTTCGGTGCGCCGTCCGCCAACGACAATCCGCTCGCCCCGCGTAAACCGCACTTCAAGGCCAAGGCCAAGCGCGTGATCTACCTGCACATGTCCGGCGGTCCGCCCAACCTGGATATCTTCGACCACAAGCCCGAGTTGGTGAAACGCAACGCCGAGAACTGCCCGGACTCTTTCCTCAAGGGACGTACCTTCGCCTTCACCACTGGCGTGCCGAAGCTCATGGGCTCGCCGCGCACGTTCAAGCAATACGGCAAGGGCGGACTCTGGATGAGCGACGCCGTCCCGAATTTCCAAAAGATCGCCGACGACGTCACGGTCGTGAAGGCGATGCACACCGACCAGTTCAACCACGCTCCCGCGGAACTCCTGCTATTCACGGGCCATAACCGCCAAGGCCGTCCTTCGCTCGGCTCCTGGGCCACCTACGGACTCGGCACCGAGAACCAGGACCTCCCGGGGTTCGTCACGATGATCTCCAACGGCGTCCAGCCCAGCGGTGGCCAAGGCTGCTGGGGCTCGGGCTTCATCCCGTCCGTCTACCAAGGCGTACAGTGCCGCAGCAAGGGCGACCCCGTGCTCTTCGCCAACGATCCGCCTGGCATGACCCGCGACCTCCGTCGCGCCACGCTCGACGCCCTCAACTCCCTCAACCAGCGCCAGCAGGACGAACTCGGCCACGCCGAGACGGTGACCCGTATCGCCCAATACGAACTCGCCTTCCGCATGCAGGCCAGCGTGCCCGAGGTCATGGATATCTCGAAGGAAAAGCCCGCGACGCTCGAGGCCTACGGCGCGCAGCCGGGTCAGGCCAGCTTCGCCAACAACTGCCTCCTCGCCCGTCGTCTCGTCGAGAAAGGCGTACGCTTCGTCCACCTCTTCGACTGGGGCTGGGATTTCCACGGCACCGGCCCGAAGGAAGACATCCGCGACGGCCTGACGGCCAAGATGGCCGCGACGGACAAGCCCGTCATGGCGCTCATCAACGACCTCAAGGAACGCGGCCTGCTCGAGGATACCCTCGTCGTCTGGGGCGGTGAATTCGGCCGCACTCCTTTCCGCGAGGGCCGTACGTCCAAGAGCCAGATCCTCGGCCGCGACCACTACCCCGACTGCTTCACCATCATGATGGCCGGCGGCGGCGTGAAGGGCGGCTTCCAGTTCGGCGAGACCGATGAGATGGGCTTCGCCGGAGTGAAGGACAAGGTCCACGTCCACGACCTGCAGGCCACTATCATGCATCTCCTCGGCTTCGACCACGAACGCCTCACCTACCGCTTCCAAGGCCGCGACTACCGTCTCACCGACGTCCACGGCCACGTCGTGAAGCAGATTCTCGCGTGACGACCATGGGTTCGTGCGGCAAGCGTATCGAGGTAGGGACAGCACCACGTGCTGTCCTAGCTCTCCTCGCCATGGCCTGCGGCCTCTCCGCCGAGGACATCCGCTTCAACCGCGACATCCGGCCGATCCTCTCGGAAAACTGCTTCTACTGCCACGGCCAGGACCCGAAGCACCGTGAAGCCGGCCTGCGGCTCGATGTCCGCGATGAGGCGATCAAGGCCCACGACGGCGTCATCGCGGTCGTCCCGGGCAAGCCGGAGCAGAGCGAGATGCTGAAACGTCTGCTCTCGCATGACGCCGACGAGCAGATGCCGCCGCCTGAATCCAACCGCAAGGTCACACCGGCGCAGATCGAACTCATCCGCCGCTGGATCGCCCAAGGCGCGGCCTACGAGAAGCACTGGGCCTTCGTGCCCCCTGAAAAATCTCCCGCGCCGAAGGTCGCCGATAAGGCCTGGTCCCGTGAGCCCTTCGATCGCTTCGTCCTCGCGAAACTCGAGGCCGAGAAGCTCAAGCCCTCGCCTGAGGCCAAGCCATCCGCCTGGTTGCGCCGCGCCTCCTTCGACCTGACCGGCCTGCCGCCCACGCCGGCGGAGATCGCGGCCTTCGAGGCTGATGTCGGTCAGCGCGGAGACCTCGCCTATATGACGGCCGCCCAGCGTCTGCTGGGCTCACCCCGCTTCGGTGAACGTCTCGCCCAGGACTGGCTCGACGTCGCCCGCTATGCCGACACCCATGGCTTCAATAACGACTCCGCCCGCTCGATGTGGCGCTGGCGCGACTGGGTCATCGAGTCCTTCAATCATAACGCCCCCTTCAGCCAGTTCATCACCGAACAGCTCGCCGGCGACCTGCTGCCTAATCCGACGGACGCCCAGAGGCTGGCCACGGCCTTCAACCGTAATCACGTCATCAACTCCGAAGGCGGGATCATCGACGAGGAGTATCGCGTCGAATACGTCGCTGACCGCGTCCGCAC
Source organism: Opitutales bacterium (assembly GCA_964202105.1). Taxonomy (GTDB): domain Bacteria; phylum Verrucomicrobiota; class Verrucomicrobiia; order Opitutales; family UBA953; genus UBA953. The sequence continues at coordinate 2,612 of CAXNHL010000165.1, forward strand.
GACGAGTACCGCCCTGCTCGGCCTGACGACCGAGTGCGCCCGCTGCCACGATCACAAATACGACCCGATCACTCAGAAGGACTACTACCGGATGTTCGCGTTCTTCAACAACGTGCACGAATACGGCGAAGACGGCCGTATCGCCAACGCGGTGCCCCTGCTCGTGACGCCGACCCCTGAGCAGATCCAGCGCCGCCGCGAGATGGATGATCGGCTGAAGGCCATCGACATCGCCCTGCGCGCCTCTCCGGAATCCGTCCCAGTCCCCGTCGACCTACGCGCGCGGCTGACCGCCGAGGATGCGAAGCTTGCGCCGAAGACGCCGAAACCGGCCAAGCCGACCGACGCCCGCCTGCTCGCCAAGGACGCCGACGTTGACCCTAAGCGCGGCACGACGCTCTCAGTCTGGTTCAAGGCGAAGACGGCCTCGCCCGACGCCCCGATCATCAGCGCCTTGGACCGCTCCGGCAATGTCGCTGGCGTCGGCTACGGCAGAGGCCGCGAACTCCGCCTCGTCGGCGAGGAACTCGAGTGGGCCGCGAGCCAGCGCTATCCGGCTTACGCGACGATCGTCCGCACTGTCGGTGCGAAGATCCGCCCCAGCGCTTGGCATCAGGTCTCCGTCCACATCCGGGGCTCGGAGAATGCTTCGACGATTGCCCTCTTCGTGGACGGAGAAGAAGTCCCGACGCAGATCCGCCATGACGGCGTGTCGGGCGCCCCCGACAAGCGCGACTGGCTCCTCGGCGCCGACGGCAAGGCCAAGCCCTTCGACGGCGAGGTCAGCGGCTTCCGCACTTACCCCTCCGTCCTCAAACCCGCGCAGATCCGCCACGCCTACTGGCTGCAGTCGGCCGATAAGCTCACCCCCGAACAGCGGGTCGCGGCCGACCGCAGCATCGCCCGACGTCACACGGGACGTCTCCAGGCCCTGCAGGCCGAACGCGACACGCTCTGGACCGAGCGCCTCGCGTTCGTCCGCACCCTGCCCACGACGATGGTGATGGAAGAGATGCCGACCCCTCGTCAGGCCTA
>CAXNHL010000166.1:2500-3642 GCA_964202105.1 Opitutales bacterium
ACGAAGGCATTGAAGAATTCGAGCTCGTCGGCGCACTGTTCTAAGGCCGTCTTTACGAGGTGTTTCACCAGTTCCTCGGCGCACCGCATGTCGCCCTCGAGGTCGCAGAAAGCCATCTCCGGCTCGATCATCCAGAACTCACTGGCGTGACGGCTCGTGTGCGAGTTCTCCGCCCGGAACGTCGGCCCGAACGTATAGACATCGCCCAGAGCGCACGCGAGGGTCTCGCCTTCGAGCTGTCCGGAGACCGTCAGATAAGCCTGTTTGGCGAAGAAATCCGCAGCCCAGTCGACCTTGCCCTCGGGAGTCTTCGGCGGCGCGACCGGATCGAGCGTCGTGACACGGAAGAGCTCGCCGGCGCCTTCGCAATCGCTGGCGGTCACGATCGGCGTGTGGACATAAGCGAAGCCGCGCTGCTGGAAGAATTCATGTACGGCCATGGCCATGCGGCTGCGGACGCGCATCATCGAGCCGAGGCGATTGGTGCGGGCGCGCAGGTGCGGAATGGTCCGCAGAAACTCCACCGTGTGCCCTTTCTTCTGGAGCGGGAAAGTCTCGTCGGCCCGTCCGAGCAAGCGGAAGGCGGAAGCCTTGAGCTCCCACTTCTGGCCCTTGGCCGGCGACGGCACCAACTCACCATCCACACTGACCGAAGAACCCGTCAGAGCGTCTTTCAGGTGTTCCGCTCCCGGAGCCCCGGCGTCCACGACCACCTGGAGGTTCTTGAAGCAGGAGCCGTCGTTGAGCTCGACGAAAGAGAAGTCCTTGGCGTCGCGACGGGTGCGGACCCAGCCCGAGACCGTGACACCCTGGAGCGGCTGCTCAGCGGCGAGCGCCTGCTTGACCTTGATTCGCATGGGGCAATTTGCACCAGCCTGCCCGCCGAAACAAGCGAGAGATGCCCGGACGGGCGGAGATGCCCGTTTTTTCGGGTCGGGCTGGACAACTCTGAGTCCTTTAACACGCTCGCAAGCCTTCCACATGAACGCACTCGAACAGCTTCGCCAACACACCAAGGTCGTCGCCGACACCGGCGACTTCGCCGCCATGAAGGCCTTCAAGCCCTTGGACGCCACGACCAACCCGAGCCTCATCCTCAAGGCCGTCCAGATGCCGGAATACCAGGCCCTCCTCCAGAAGGC
>CAXNHL010000167.1:0-3628 GCA_964202105.1 Opitutales bacterium
TTACGCGCGAGCATGATGCTGTGCTGGCGGAGCAGGGGGACGACCACGGCCGGGAATTCCGAGCCCTGGGACTTATGGATACTCACCGCGTAGGCGAGGTGCAGGTCGCCCTGTTCGCCGCGCTCGAGCTCGACGCGCGCGCCGTCGAAGTCGATCAGCAGCGTGCCTTCTTCGTTCTGGCCGAGCACCACGCCGAAGTCGCCGTTGAAGACGTTCTTGTCGTAGTTATTGCGGGTCTGGATGACCTTGTCGCCCGGCTGGATGCGCCCCGGGCGGGCATCGGCTCCACGCAGGCGGCCTTGCAGAGCTTGGTTGAAGGCCTGGATGCCGCCGGTGCCTTTATGCATCGGCGCCAGCACCTGGATGTCGCGCAGCGGGTCGAAGCGGAGCGCCTTCGGGAGGATATCGCAGCAGAGCTTCGTGACCATCGCCACGCAGGCCTCGGGGTCGTCGACGCGCACGAAGTGGATGTCCTGGGTGAAGTCCAGTTTCGCCGGATCCTCGACCGGCGTGGGCGGGGAGGTGTCGGCGTGCAGGATGCCGTGGGCGACCGTGACGATGCCGCTCCGGGCGCCCTGGCGGAAGACCGTGTCGAGACGCGTCACCGCGGCCGCGCCGGAATCGATGAGGTCACCGAGCACATTGCCGGCGCCGACGGACGGGAGCTGGTTGACGTCGCCGACGAGCAGCACGTGGGCCGTGCCGGGCACCGCGCGCAGGAGCGCCGCGGCCAGCTTGGTATCGAGCATCGACGATTCGTCGATGATGACGAAGTCCGTCGCGAGCGGGCTCTCCGCATTGGCGGTGAAGCCACCCTCCGCGGGATCGAACTTGAGGAGGCGATGGATCGTCGAGGCCGCCACGCGGGTCGCCTCGGTCATGCGCTTCGCCGCGCGACCGGTCGGCGCGCCCAGCGCCATGCGCACGCGCTTGGCGCCGAGGATGTCGCAGAGGGCCTTGAGGATGGTCGTCTTACCTGTGCCGGGACCGCCGGTAAGGACGGTGACCTTGTTCTGCAGCGCCATCATCACGCCGGCCGCCTGCGCGGGCGAGAAGGCGAAGCCGGCGCGGGTCTGGGCCCATTCGACGGCCTTGTCCGCGATGATGGTCGGCAGGCCCGACGGCGTGGCGACGAAGCGCTGGATCGAGGCGGCGATGGACTTCTCGGCCTTCTCCTGGAGGCGGAGCTGCACGAGGCGCACGCCGCGCGTGGAGAGCACGCCCACGGCGTCTTCCTCCATCAGCTTGCGCAGGCGGTCATGGACGATCGTCTTGTCGACCTCGAGGAGTTCGGTGGCCTTCTCGAGCAGGCCTTCGTCGGGGAAGGCGCTGTGGCCTTCGCCTTCGAGTTCCTCGAGCGTGTGCAGGATGCCGGCGTCGACGCGCTGCGGGCCGGCGGTGGGCAGGCCGAGATTACGCGCGATCTTGTCCGCAGTCTTGAAGCCCACGCCTTCGACCTCGCGGCAGACTCGGTAGGGTTCGTTGGTGAGGACCTTCTTAGCGTCCTGCCCGTAGGCCTTGACGATACGTATGCACAGCGCGTTGGTCACGCCGTAGGTCTGCAGGAAGACCATGACCTCGCGCAGGGCCTTCTGGTCGTCCCACGCGGCCTTGATCGCCTTCGCGCGGCCGGGGCCGATGCCGTCGACTTCGCGGAGGCGGCCCGACTGGTTGGAGATGATGTCGAAGGTGCGGACGCCGAAGCGGGCGACGATCTTGTCGGCGTAGGTCTTGCCGATGCCTTTGATGAGACCGCTGCCGAGGTATTTGCGGATGCCGTGGACCGAAGAGGGCAGGCGCGAGCTGAACGTGCGTACGCGCAACTGCGGGCCGTGCGAAGGGTGGCGTTCCCAGTGACCGCTGACGTCGACCGTCTCGCCGCACTGCAGGCCGGTCATGTTGCCGAGGATGATGACCTTCTCGCCGGCCTCGGGCGCGAGTTCCGCGATCGTGAAATGCGTCTCTTCGTCGAGCCACAGGATGCGCTCGACCACGCCCGAAAGAGTGGTTTCGGGTCCGCGCGGCGGTTCGCGTGGCGGCGACATGAGGTGAGCCAATCAGCCCCGCGGGGCGGGAGCGAAACGAAAATCAACCCAGCCCGAAGAGCTCACGGCCTAGTTCGGGCAGGCCCGCGTGGACGGTGTCCGGGGCGTAGGGGGCGAGTTCCTCGGCGGTATGGCTGCCGGTCGTCACGCAATGGATGGCGGCCAACTTGCCGTTGCGGGCCGTGGAGATGTCGAACGGCGAATCGCCGACCATGACCGTCCGGCTGGCGTCGGCCTTGAGGGTCGAGAGCACGAAGTGCGTGAACTCCGCCTGCGGCTTGCGCCAGGGGTGGACGTTGGTGCCGAAGACCGCGTCGACGACGTCGTCCAGACCGAGGTGCTCCATGATCTTCTTGGAGTTGGCGTCGTCCTTGTTGGTGTAGACTGCGACGCGGATACCCTTGGCGCGGAGACCGACGAGGATCTCGCGGCAGCCGGGGTAGGCGCGCAGGCCATGATACATCACCGACGGGAAGTGTTCGCGGAAGAGCCGGGTGGCGGTGGGGGCGTTGGCTTCGCCGGCCAGCTTGACGACCGTGACGTTGACGGAACCGCCGACCGCTCGCCGGATCTGCTCTAGGGTGACGCCCGGCAGGCCCATCATGCCCATCACGTCATCGTAGCAGCGGTGGATGGCTTCGAAGTTGTCGACCAGCGTGCCGTCGAGGTCGAAAAGGACGGTTTCAGGGAGGGGGCGGGCCATGGCTGACCCCAATCAGGCGGGTCGGCGGACGGTTTCCAAGTTTGGAATTGAAGGGCAGGGCGGCGGACCTAGGTTGCCGCTTCGCACCATGAGCATCTCGCTGGACCTTACCAAGCCCCTCGGCCGCCTCGGCCTGGCTATCAACACTGTCATCCTGGGCGCCGTCTTCTACGGCGTGTCCTTCGTAGCCCATCATTACATGAGCCACACGCTTCCGGAAGCGGAAGCCCACCATGAGGAAGCCGTCGTCAAGGCCGCGCTGGTCGACAAGGCCGTCGCCAAGGCCAAGACCGCCGCCAAGGGCAAGACCTTCGACGCCGCGGCCGCCAAGGCCCAGGCTGAGGCCGCCGTCTCCGCCGACTTCAAGAAGCAGGCCGATGAGATCCATCACCACGCCGTCGAAGGCTGGGCCCCCTTCGCGGTCTTCCTCCTGATCCTGTCCGCCGTGTTCTTCGCCGGCTTCCTCTCGGTCTACGTCCAGCGCCGCGCCAACGACGCCGGCCTCAAGGGCCTCTGGATCTTCCCCAACCACCTTGGCGCCTGGGCGCTCGCCGGCTACGTGGCCTTCTATCCTTTCCTCGCGGCCCATGACCTGCGCAATGCCTGGGCTCCGGCCTTCATCGCCGGCCTGGTGCTCCTGCTCCCAGTACTTTTCGCCGGCGAAGGTCACCATGACCACGGCCACGGTCACGACCATGATCATGGCGACGGCCACGATCACGGCCACACCCACTGAGCCGGCTCAGAGCGGCGCGGTGCCGCCGAAGTCGAAGACCGTATGACTGATCAGACCTCGCTCCAAGACGGCGAGGTCTGATTGTTTATCGGGGGTGAGGCTCTCGCCGTCGTTCCAGGCGAACGAGAAGCCCTGCGCCGAACG
>CAXNHL010000168.1:0-3626 GCA_964202105.1 Opitutales bacterium
TACACGGGACCGAAGGTCGTGCTCTATGCTTTCGCGCTCTGGTTGCTTTGGATGATGGCCACCCCGGACCGGTCGCCGGCCTGGCTCACTCGTCGCCGCGCCGCCTATCTCTTCATTTCGATGGCGGTGATTTCCATCGTCTGCGTGCAACTGCGTACGGTCTCGCAGATGGCCACGCCGCGGGATCTCAAGGTCTATGGGGCCATCGCGCCGAGTGCTTGGGACCATCTGCTATTGTTCGACGCCAAGCCTGCGAATTACCCGAGCCACGCCTTCCCGGCCGGTCACGCCAGCGGCGGCTTCGCGCTCCTTTCGCTCGCCTTCGCCTGGACGTCGGCTTCTTCCCGCCGCCGGGGCTTCCTCATCGGCTGCGTCTACGGCGGCACGATGGGTCTCTACCAAATCGCCCGTGGCGAGCACTTCCTCTCGCACACGTTGGCGACGGCCGCGCTCGCCTGGTTGCTGGCGGCCATCTTGGCCCGCTGGCTGAAGCCCGCCGAGGTCAGTTCGACCAATTGACGATATTGTCAGCGCGGAAGGGACCGTTCGAGCCGGACTCGTCGAAATAGCTGGTGGGGACGATGCCCGAGCGGATCATCGTGCTGCCGCCGGCGGGAGCCGAGTCCCAGTATTCGGCGAGCGTAGGCGGTTCGCCTTCGACGGCGGGCTCGTTGAAGTTGGCGGAGCAGGAGACCACGAGGAAGCTCGGAGATTTCCACTCCAGGAAGCGGGCTTGGGTGGTCAGCACGCGGTAACGGTAGTCGTAGGGATTGCCCCAGGCGTCGACGAACTCGCGGCAGGCGGCGTTGCCCCCGCGCCAGTCGTTGGCGCTGATCTGGGAGTCGTCGTTGGTCATGACGTCGCCGGTGCTCAGGAAGCTGCGGATCTGACGATTGGCGCCCGGGAGGGAGACGTCATCGAAGGCGAGCAGGATGGGCGGGGCGCCCGGGGTGGCGAAACGCAGGAGGCGACGGCCGAGCAGCTGGTCCAGCAGGTCGCGGCGGAAGCGGTCATCGGTGCCGGTGGCGCAGCAAGGGAATTCACCGTAGGCCTTGCGGTAGCTCTGGGCGGCCATGGAGATCGCCTGGATCTCGCCCTTGGACTTGGACTTATTGCGACCGATGTTGGCGGCCTTGAAGAGGCCGAAGGTGATCGTGGCGAGGATGCCGATCACCAGGATGACGACGAGGAGCTCGACGAGGGTGAAACCGGCGCGGCGGACGGAGGGGCGGGACATGGGGGGAGAATTAGATGTGGCGGGAGTCGTTTTCGTCCTTCTTGACGTAGCCGGAGTCCTGTCGCTGGTGGTTGACGGCGTTCTTCTTCAGGTAGGCCTGGTAGACGTCGTCCGCGGACATGCCGAGGACCTGGGCGATGGAGATCAGGAAGTGGAAGAGGTCGATGACCTCGACGCGGGCGTTCTGCTCGTCGAACTTCTGGTATTTGGCCCACCACTTCCAGGGTACGGAGTCGGTCAGCTCGGCCATCTCCTGCTGCATGGCGCGGAGGTAGTTGAGGACCCATTTGATCTTCTCCTCCTCGGTCATGCCGGCGGTTTCGACGCCGATGCGCTTGTTGAGCGCCTGCTGCATCTGGAAGATTTCTTCGAGCTTGTCGGACATAGGTTCGATTAGGGCGGGAAGGGCGCCCCGGGGCAATCCCGGAAGCGCCTGCCCGGCCGGTCTGGGGCCTGAATTGCTCTTTGCAGGGAAGGGCGGACTATGCCTACCTGTCCCCGTGTCCGCCATCAGCCTCCTCACCTCCCTCCGTAAGCCCGAAGTCCTCGCCCCGGCCGGCGAATGGGACTGCGTCCGCGCGGCGGTCGAGAACGGCGCCGACGCGGTGTTCTTCGGCATCGGCCGCTTCAACGCCCGCGTCCGGGCCAAGAACTTCGAAGAGTCTGACCTGCCGGAGCTCATGGCCTACCTGCACGGCCGCGGCGTGAAGGGCTACGTTACGTTCAATACGCTGATCTTTCCCGACGAACTCGCCGAGGCCGCGCGCACGCTCCGCTCGATCGTCGCGGCCGGCGTCGACGCCGCCATCGTCCAAGACCCCGGCATCTGCCGCCTCATCCGCCGCATCTCGCCTGACTTCCCGATCCATGCCTCGACGCAGATGACGGTGACGAGCGCGGCGGGCGTCGATTACGCCCGCGGTCTGGGCGCTTCGCTCGCCGTGCTCGGTCGCGAGGTCTCGATCCCGGAGATGCAGAAGATGCAGACGGAACAGGCCGCCCACGGCGCCCCCCTCGACCTCGAGGTCTTCGTCCACGGCGCGCTCTGCGTCGCTTATTCCGGCCAGTGCCTGACGAGCGAATCGCTCGGTGGCCGCTCGGCCAACCGCGGCGAATGCGCCCAAGCCTGCCGCCTGCCTTACGAACTCGTGGTCGACGGCGTGGTCCGCGACCTCGGTGACAAGGCCTATCTCCTCTCCCCGCAGGACCTCGCCGGCATCGAAGTCGTGCCCGACCTGATCCGCGCCGGCATCCGCTCCTTGAAGATCGAGGGCCGCCTGAAGTCCCCCGAATACGTCGCCGCCATCACGAAGGCCTACCGTCGCGCGGTGGACGCCGCCTGGGACGCTTTCGCCAAAGGTGCCGATGCCGACCGCGCCGCCTTGCAGATCCGGCAGGAAGAGGATTACGCGATGCAGATGACGTTCTCGCGCGGCCTGCACACGGGCTGGCTCCGCGGCATCGACAACCAGCAGCTCGTCCACGCCCGCTTCGGCAAGAAGCGCGGCGCCTACCTCGGCACGGTCGTCGACGTCGCCTCGAACGGCGTGACGATGCGTCTCGAAGGCCCGCTCAAGCCCGGCGACGGCGTCGTCTTCGACCAAGGCAAGCCGGCCGAACGCGAGCAGGGTGGCTTCGTCCACGGACTCGAGCCCGCCCGCGGCGGCCTGACGTTCGTCCGCTTCGGCCGCGAAGACGTCGACTGGTCGCTGGTGAAGACCGGTGCGATCCTCTGGAAGACCAAGGACCAGGAGCTCGACAAACGTCTGCATGATTCCTGGGACCGCGAGAAGGCCAACTTCCGCCGCCCGCTCCACGCCAAGGTCATCGGCCGTCTCGGCCAGCCCCTGCGCGTCGAATTCAACGACGGCGAGGGCCATGTCGTCGCCGGCGAGACCACGATGCCGTGCGCCGCGGCCGAGAAGCGTCCGATGGACGTCACCACGCTCCGCGACCAGCTCGGCCGCCTCGGCGACACGGGCTTCGAGATGAGCGAACTGCAGGCCGACCTCGAAGGCGCCCTCATCATCCCGGTCAGCGAACTGAACCGCCTCCGCCGCGACCTCGCCGAGCAGATCACGAAGCTCCGCAGCCAGCCCCTCCGCTGGACCTTGCTGCCTTACGAGGAAGCGGCCACCAAGGTCGCCCCCTTCGAACCGAAGCGTCCCGGTGAGGCTGAGATCATCGTCGTTATCCGCGAACCCGAGCAGCTCGAGCCCGCCCTCGCGAGCGGCGCCCGCGTCATCTACGCGGAATACGAGGACCCGAAGAAGTTCCGCGCCGCCGTCGCGCGCGTCCGCGCCTACGAGCAGGAAGCCGGCCGCAAGGTCGAGTTCTGGGCCATGGGCCCACGTATCCATAAGCAGGGCGAAGGACGCATCAGCGAGAT
>CAXNHL010000169.1:0-3621 GCA_964202105.1 Opitutales bacterium
GGGGAGTCCGGCATCAGGCTCGACGACTGGACGATCGAGTGCTGCTTCGATTTGAAGAAATCGAGGAAGGATTGGCGGACTTGGGCGGAGGTCATGGGACGGGAAAGCGGAGGCGGGAAGGGGTCTTTTTAAGCCCCTGTCGGGGGAAAAGGGAAGGGAAATGAAAGGTGGAAGCGGTTAGCGGGTGGCGGTTGGCGGATGGGAAGATTCACGCACTCAAGGGGAAACCGGAGACCGGATGATTGGCAGGGGGACCATTTTCAGGTCTCGGGTCTCGGCCATCAGGTATCAGGTTCGGGTGCTCAGGTTCAGGTTCGGGTTCAGGAAATCTGCCATCCGTCATCTGACATCGACCCAGTCATCCAATTCGGGTGGCGGGTGGCAGCCCCGGGTGGCTGGTGGCAGGGCTTTTCCATTCAGTCCTCAATGCAGTCCTCCACTCAGTCCTCTGCGCTCCCCACGCGGCTCCGCCGCGTCACTCCGCCGCCGTCAGTTCGCGGTGGAGTTGGAACAGGGCGTGGAAGCTGTCGGCGTAGAAGAGGCTGAGGCGTTCGATGAGCTTGCTGTCGTGCCAGGAGACGACGTTGGCCTTGAAGGTCAGGCGGGCCTCGCCGAGTCCCTCGGGCTTGCGCGCGGAGAGTTCCTGCGAGAAGTGCAGCGTCGAGGGGAGTTTCTTCGCGTATTTCTTCTGATCGGAAAGGAACGCCGCGATCGCGCCGAGCTGCGACTGTCCGTCGAGCGTAAGGTGCACGGTGGCTTCGCCGGGGACATCGCCTTCGCGCGGCTGGTAGAATGCGCGGACGAGCGCGGACGAGTCCTTGAGCGTCACGCGGGCGTTGAAGTCATCGCGCGCGGTCAGTCGGTAGGCCGCGTCATGCGCCTTGAGGTGTCCGGCGACGGCCTTCCAGAGGGCAGGTCTCATGTCCCTTAATCTTGCCGAAGTCGGGCCGGAGGCAAGCGGACCGCACGTCATCCGCCGACGAGTTATTGACAGAGAACAAAAAGGGCGTGCCGGTCGGCACGCCCTTCGGGGAGGAACGGAGGCGAAGCTTACTTCTTCTTCGCCGGCTCGGCCTTGGCGGGCGCGCCGAGCGGGTGTTCCTTGAGGACTTCCTCGACGGTGTAGAGGCCGTTGTTCTTACCCTTGATCGCCTCGCGGACCTTCTTGACCTGGGCCGGCTTGACGGCCGGGAGGTTGTTGCCGAAGGATTGGCGGACGTAGGTGATCACCGCGGCGACGTCCTCGTCGTTGAGGAGTTGACCGAGGCCGGTCATCACGGGCTGGCCGGTGGCGGGGTCGCCGTAGGTCTTACCGTCGATGGTCTGGACGCCGTAGAGGCCGTTGAGAACGATCTTGATGACGCGGTCAGGGTCGCCTTCGAGCCAGCCGTTGGACGGATAGCCAGGCGTGCGACCGAGGGGCGGGTAGGCGCCGCGGGCGGGCTTACCGGGTTCCTTGGGCATCTCGGCGCCACGGCCGTCGGCCTGGTGGCAGGTCGAGCAGTGGGCTTCGCGGAAGTAGACTTCCTTACCCTTGTCGTAGAGGCGCTTGTCGTCCTTCGAGAGCTTCTTGTCGGACGGGCCGTAGGAGGCTTCCTTCTGGTCGGCGTAGTCGCGGAGGTTCACCTTGCCCTTACCCTCGGGGAGGGACTCGAGCTGCTTCATCGTCTGACGGAGGCAGTAGGCGATGTAGTAGTCCTTCGCGCCCTTGAGGGTCGCGGCGGCGGCGATGGCGCGCTCGGTGTCCTGGCCGCGGAAGAAGCTGAGGCCACGGACGCCTTCGAGTTGGACGCGCAGGTGGGCGTCCTTGACGGCGTTCTCCATGATCGCGAGGGCGTTCGGCAGGCGGTCGCGCTGGTAGATGGCGACGCGCACGGCCTGGGCGCGGGCGCGCGGCTCGGGGGACTTCAGCAGCTGGCCGAGGAGCTCCGGGTTCACGACGTTGTGCCACTGGTGGACCCAGAGGGCTTCGAGCAGGTGGTGGGCGTCCTCGACCTTGTTCGGGTCGAACTGCTTGGCCCACTTCTGGACGGCGGCGATGACCTTGGCGGTGTCGTGCTTATGCAGCTCGATCTTGGCGCGCTGGCGGACGTTGTCTTCGTGCTCGGTCAGGAGCGCGACGAGGTTCTCGACGGACTCGCCGTCGATCTTCTTCGGCGTGAGGAGCGGGCGGCCGGCGTAGGTCAGGCGATAGAGGCGGCCGTGCTGGTGGTCGCGGTTCGGGTCACGCAGGTGGTGCTGGAGGTGGCCGATGAGCATCTGCGACCAGTCCATGACGTAGAGCGAACCATCGGGGGCGACGGCGACGCCGGAGGGGCGGAAGTTGCCGGCCTTCTCCTTGTCGGTCTCGATGAGGTTCGGCAGGAGGGTCTCACCCTTGATGCCGGCGCCGTCTTCGGTGATCTTCGCGCGGAAGATGCCCTGGACGGTGATCACGTTCGTATTGAGGAAGTCACCCTGCCAGTCGTCGGGGAAGTGGCGGCTGCTGAGGATCGCGGTGCCCGGGCAGGGGCGCGACGGACGGTTCCAGAGCTGCTTGAAGCCCGAGTGGGCGCCGGTGTCGAGATGGCTGGAGAAGCCCGGTCCGAAGTAGTTGGCGTTACCGGTGGCGTCGGTGATGATGTCGTTGCCCCAGTAATCGAAGACGCGGCCGTGCGGGTTGGCGAAGCCGTAAGGCACGTGGCGGGTCAGCTTGTTGGTCTGGGGTTCGAAGCGGTAGATGGCGCCGTTGGTGTTGCGGAGCACGCCGTTGAAGGTCTCGACCTGGGTGCGGTGGAACACGCCGTCGGAGAGGTAGATCGCGCCTCCCGGTTCATAGCAGATGGAGTTCGTCTCGTGGTGCGAGTCGGCGGCGTCCATGCCGGTGAGCAGGCGCTCCTTCCAGTCGGCCTTGCCGTCGCCGTCGGTGTCTCGGACATACCAGATGTCGGGCGACTGGATCAGGATGACGCCATCCTTGTAGAACTGGAAACCCGTCGGGCAGTTGAGGCCGTCGAGGAAAGTGGTCGACTTGAGGACCTTGCCGGTCTTCGGGTCGAGATCCAGGACGATGAGCTTGTCGAAGACCTTGGTGGTCGGGGAGGTCTCCGGGTAGGTCGGCCAGCAGGCGATCCAGAGGCGGCCCTTGGTGTCGAAGTTCATCTGCACCGGGTTGATGAGCTCGGGGATGATCGTCTCGTCGGCGATGAATTCGACCTTCACGCCTTCAGGCGTGGAGAGGTGCTTGAGCTGGTCGACGCCGCTGAGGTAGGGGACGGGTTCCTTGCGGTTCGGAGGCACCGGAATCTCGGCCTTGAGGTTATCGTGCTTCACTTCGACCGGCTTGCCCTGGGCGGCGGCCCAGATGCCCTTGTCGTGGTTGGCGGTCTTGAGGTCGCGGTTGGAGAGTTCGGCGCCGAGCACCGTGGCGTTGTCGATGCCTTCGTATTTGATGCGGGAGCGCTGGCCGAAGATATTGAACTGGTCGACCGTACGGTAGCGGTGGTGCCACTGGGTGCTCTTTTCGTTCACCTCGGCGCGGACCTTCTCGTTGAAAGTCACTTTATCGCCGCTGTTCAAGAAGAGGAAGACGCCTAGTCCGAGGACGGCGACGCCGACCAGCTTCATCGTGTTCTGGCGATT
>CAXNHL010000170.1:0-3613 GCA_964202105.1 Opitutales bacterium
GGGCGGACCGCACCCTTCTTGGGAAAGACGAGGCAGCCGCCGAACTTGCCATCGGTCGCGAGTCTCATCTCCGGTCCGGGCGTAGGCGACACCATCTTACCGCTGGCGCGGACCCGACAGGCCGGGTCGTCGGCGGATGACGCGGCGTCGAAGCCGGTATCGAAGGGGGCGTGAAAGGTCAGCCCACGGCGCAGACCGTCGTCGGACAGGCAGGTCGCGGCGAGCAGGCAAAGCGCAGTCTGGAGGGCGGGCATATCAGAGCGGCTTGACGAAGAGGTTGCGCCAGCGGATTTCGCCGCCGTGGGTCTGGAGCATGAGAGGACCTTTGGAGGGGAGGGGATTGGCGCGGTCCCAGTAGTTTTCCATCTTGGCGTGGTCGACGACCATACGGCCGTTGAGCCAGATCGTGGTGACGTCGCCCTTCTGGATGATGCGGAAGGCATTCCATTCGCCGAAGGGCTTGTCGGCGGCCACGAGCGGGTCGCGTCCGGGGGCGCCGGGCGTGTTATTGAAAAGACCGCCCGAGCCCAGGTGCGGTTTACGGTCTGGCTTCTTCGGGTCGAAGACCTGATTGAGGTCCCAAATCTGTACCTGCGGAGTGCCGCGGAGGTAGATGCCCGAATCGGCTTTCGCGACCGTCTTATACTCGAGGCGGAGTTCGATATCACCGAACGCCTCGTCCGTCGTCGCGTAGGGTCCCGTGCCGGCGTTGACCAGCTCGCCATTCTCCACGCGCCAGTGCTGCGGAAAATCTGTGCGCTGCTTGGCGAGGTCGGCCGTTTTCTTCTCGCTGGTCAGCTTGAGGCCTTGGTGCGGATTATGGCCGTGCCACCCCGAGAGGTCCTTGCCGTTGAACAGGGAGCGGAAGCCCTCGGGCGGCGCCTCGGCCAAGAGCGGCAGGGAGAGCAGGCAGGCGAAAAGGGAGCGCATCTTATTTCAGGGTTTCGATGAAGGTGAGCAGATCGGCCATGTCTTGGGTCGTGAGGCCGCCTTCGAGTCCTTCCGGCATCAGGCTGCGACCGTCGGAGGAGCTGCCCGACACGTCGGCGCGGAGGATCGTCTTCGAGACGCCGCCGGGCATCCTGAGCGTCAGCTGCGTGGCGGTGTCTTCGGCGATCACGCCGAGGTACGATTCGCCGGCGCGAGTCTGCACCAGGAAGGACATGTATTGGGCGGCGATCTCCTTGTTCGGTTCGAGGATGGCCGTGAGCAGGGCGGGGCGGCCCTTGTTCTTCACCGTGAGCAGGTCAGGCCCGACTTCCATGCCTTGCCCGCCGGCCCGGTGGCAGATCACGCAGGCGCGTTGATAGACCGCGAGGCCGCGGGTGGCGTCACCGGCGAGGTCCACGCTGGCGGCATACTTGGCCGTGACGACCTCTCGGGAAGGCGGGATCACCTCGGCGAGCGCCGTGCGCGCCAGCGCAGCGACTTGGGCGTCTTTGTGTTTGAGCAAGGATTGCACCTGGCCGGCGTCAAAGGCTTCGGCGGGCAGCTGCTTGGCCGCGACGGCGTGCAGGAGAGGCTTCACGCGATCGGGCCGTTGGAGGAGCTGGGTCATCGCCTGGGTGCGGACCGAAGCGTCGAGGTCCTTCCATCGTTCGACGATCGTGAGGGTGAAGTCAGGGTCAGCCGTGGCGCCCCATTGAGTCATCGCCGCCGCCTGGAGTTCGGCTGGACGGTCGGCAGAGAGGCAGGCCGTGAGGACGGGACGGCTGAGCTTGAGGGGAGCGGCGGCCAGCAGCGCGAGACGATCGACCCGGCGAGTGATTGACTGCTTGGGGTCGTTGACGATGTCGCCCGCCTCGGCGAACAGACGCGTGAGCTTCCCGGACGCGTCGGCTTTCTCCAGCGACGATCCGGCGCGGGCGAGTCCTTTCGCGAGCGCGCTCAAGTGGGCAGGACGGGCGCCGAGACGGAGCACTTGCTCGAGCTGGGCGGGTCGGTCATCCGCCGGCTGGGAGATGGCGCGGACCAGGATGAGCTGCGAAAGGAAAGCTTCGGCCTGTCCGGCGAAGGTTTCGTCAGCCAGTGCAGGGAGCAATCGCCGAGAAAGCACCGTGGGGTGGGCGCTGAGGATGGCCGGGGCGATCCAGGCATGGGCATGGTCGCGGCGGGCCAGGGACACCAAGGCGTTCGAAAGATCGGTCGCGTCGTCGGCCGGCGTCACCCGAGCAAGCGTGAGCGCCGTCTGGAACCGGAGACGAGCGTCCTCCGAGGTGGCATGACGCATCAGGGCGGCGGTCGCGCCACGGCTCAGCGACTTTTTATGGTAATAATCTCCAGTCAGAAAGACCGCGCGTTCGCGGACGGCCGCGTCGGCGTCGCCGAGGGCGGTGACCATGAGCGTTTCCGGCAGTTGCTTGGTCGCCACCAGAAGGTTCAGCGCATGCAGGCGGGCGAGCGGATTCGGGGCGGTCTGGAGCAGGCCTGAGAGCTGGGAGCGGGCGCCGGGATCGCGGCGTTCGTAGAGCAGGCGGGAGGCCGTATCGCGGTGCCAGCCGTTGGCGTGGGAGAGCGTCTCGGTGAGCTGGGACGTCGTGGCCTTGGCCAGGTCGACCGAGGGACGACGGACCCAATCCTTATCGTCAGGGACCAGACGATAGATGCGGCCGCGGTCGTTGCCGTTGTTCAGGTCGAGGTGTTGCTTGATCTCGTCAGGAATGGACCACGGGTGTTCGATCACCTCGCGATACATATCGCAGACGTGGAGGCAGCCGTCGGGGGCGTTGGCGAAATTGACCACGCGGACCCAGGTGTCGCGGCTCGCGGCGAATTCGAAGCCCCGTTCGTCGGTCGGGCGTTCTCCGGAGAGGCTGACGCCGTCGGCGGCGGGGGTGATCACCTTGCGGTGGATGAGCTGACCGCCCGCATCGCCCGTGAAGCTGTTGTTCTTGAAGGACAGGCCGTAGGCATCACCACGATAGATTGTCGTACCCGTCGCACCGGTGAAGTAGCCGCTTACCCGGCCGCCGCCTTCGACGGCTCCCGGGACCGCGCCGGAGATACGCCATCGCGTGCGGACGATGCGCCAGGGTTCATCGGGACTGATGCGGAAGACTTCGGCGGCGCCGCCGTCCTTGGCGATACTCTGACGCGGGGCGGGCAAGGGAAGGTGAGGGTTTGCTGACGCCCCCGTGCGGTCGTGGACCCAGTATTGCAGGTGGTCCGAGTTGGAGCAGCCGAATTTCCGGCCGAAGTCATCGTAGCTCATCCCGTATTGGGCACCGCCGGCTTCGAGTCCGAAAGTATGGGTCAGCGGGTCGAACCAGAAATCATTGCCACCGAGTTCGAGCGCGGGGAGCTCGGGGCGCAGCAGGCAGGAGACCTTGCCGCGGTTACCGCCGCCGGCGAGGAGATGGACGCGTTGGTCGGGTCCCCATTGCAGGCTGTTGGCCATCCCTTGGACGTTGATGATCTTCAGTCCCGTGCCGAAGCCCGTGAAGACCTTCTCTCGATGGTCGGCCACGCCTTTGCCCGCGCGGTCTTCGAAGCGCCAGAGATCAGGCGTCGCCAGGACGTAGAGACCGCCGTTGGCCCAGAGCAGCCCCGTGGGCCAGGGCAGGTTGTCGGCGAAGACGCGGCTCGTCTCGTAATACCCGTCGCCGTCCTTGTC
>CAXNHL010000171.1:0-3599 GCA_964202105.1 Opitutales bacterium
CGTCCGCAGCCGATGTTCGAAGGCTTGATCGAAGACGGGCGCCAGCGTTTCACGCCCGTGGGTCGATTGCGTCTGGTGCAGCCGGAAGACCTACGCACCGTCCTGACCTTCGGCTACGACGCGTGGAAGCACGGGAAGACCTTTGATCAGTATTGCGCCGACAAGGACCAGGATCCGAACCATGTCCGCGGCATGCGTTTCCTGCTCGAGGATGCGTCCGGTCAGCCGGTCTCCGCCCTGAACGTCCTGCGCTTCCGCGAAAGCCTCATTGGCCTCGCCTCCGTCGCGACCTCGCCCGGTCAGCGGGGCAAGGGCCACGCTTCGTTGCTCCTGCGTGCCGTGATGGAGCTCCATCGCTTCGCTCAGCTCGATACGCGCTTCCTGCTCTTCTCCGAGGTCAAGCCGGTCATCTACGAACGCCATGGCTTCCGCGTCTTGCCGACGGAGCACCAGCGTTTCCCAAAATCCCTGGCCATGGCCACCGGCGAGTCGCCGCTGACCCCGACCGAAGCGGAATTTCTGAAGTCCTACTTCTGAGCCAGTGGAGTTGAGTCAGTTTTGTTGAGTATTCACACCTTCCAACTGTCCTTACCCTTCCTGAGCGTCCACGGCCAGATCATGTCGTCATCGATCATGTCAGGCGGGCAGTCGATGGACCACATGTGGGAAGGGTAGTGGTGGTAGAACAGGTTACGCAGCCGGCGAGCCGTCGTCTTCTCGACCTCGGTCACGCCTATCCTAGCCAGCATACGCTTGGCCTCCTTCCGGTGTTCGTCGGCCCTGGGGTCCGGCTCCGTTTCCTTACGTGCCTTGCGGCCGCCCTTGGCGTCCTTCGCCAGGGTCGTGAGGATATGGGATCGGAATGCTAGGACTCGGTCATCGTTGGTCTCGCCTTCTACCGAACCCAGCAAGCAAGACCTCAAGGTCGTGGCCAGCGTCTGCGGGGTGCTGCGGGCATGGATCTCTCGGTATCCCAAGTCACGCAGTCGGCGGAACGTCAACCCGTGGAGGTGGATCATCTCCGCCATACTGGTGTCCTTGGGTTGCCCAGATAGGCAGTCGATGATGCGACTATCGGCTTCGCAGATCACGGGCTGCGGACGGCGAGGGTCAGGCGCACCGCATCCGGGCGCAAAGTTCCGCAGTGCCTGGCTGAGCTTCACCCAGCTGGTGTCACGGCTCACTCTGTATCCGGCCTTCCGGAGTTCATCGGCGGCCTGGTGCTTGTAGCAGATTACCGTATCGCAGTCGTTTCCTCGCATGCCTGCCTGCAGCATGCGGTAGAGCTTTTGGTAGTATGGGTTCATAAAGGGGAGCGTGGGCTGTGCCCAGCCTAAGCCAGGACACCTTCGGCGTACCGGAGGCCTCATTTGCATAATCACCAAACTCCCACCAGGGGAGGGCCTCTTGCCCAAGGCAATTTCGTAGGTGACTTGCTGTCGTGTTCGGCGGGAGGTTCTAATCTCCAGCCTACGCTCTAAAGTAAAACGGGCGCCGTCGCCAGCGGCCCGACAAGGTTCTTGATGTTCGCAGAACTCATTCGAGTTCCCGCTTCCAGACCTTGCGGCTGGAGGCATCGAACACGACCCTGCAGCGAAAAGCCCGGGTCGGCTTCGGCATGGCCTTGCGGACTGCCTGGTACACCTTTGCGGAGGTGATCCGTTTAGGTTTTCTCATGGTCGTGTTTATGGAAAGATGACGTGCCTTAGGTCCCATGGCGCGATCAGCTGGCACGGCTTGCGAGTTAATCGGACTGCTTAGGCTCCAGGGATCGCCCCATGGCATTATCCTAGCAGCCATATTTTCGCATCATGGTTGGTTATGACGTTAGCGATCATGGGGCCACCGAGATGAACGCCCCAACCTCACTGGCTTGATCCGTCGCGGCCTAGGCACGGGCGAAGTAACGATTCGCCGATCGGGTGTTTGTTGGACCAGTCACCTCTGGTAATTCATCCCCCAGGCCGGCTTTTGAACTATGAACTATGCGGCCCGTATAGTTCCCATCTGCGCCGTGTCATTGCCCATCGGAAGCTGAGGTCGTCCAGACGTTCCTGTGCATGGATCGCATAGACGGCGGCTTCCTGCTCCTTGGCTTTGACCAGCATCCGCCAAGCCTCGTCCTTCCGGGCATAGGCGTCGGCGATGCGTCGGCGGTGTGCCGCGATGAAGTCGTCGGCTTCGAGGCGGCGCCACAGGGTCTCGTACGAATTCAGCTTATCCAGGAACTTGCCCAGACGTCGCTCGGCGGCGATTGCTTCCGCCTTCGCGAGGTCGAATTCGGCGTCCCAGCGCATGACTTCGGCGAACGCCTTATTACGGAGCCGGCGCAGCTCCTTCACTCTCTGCTTATTCATCGTCCATCACCTCCTTGTTTTTTTGTGTCTTCATGATCTTGGAAAGGGGGGGCCACGAGGGTGCTATTTTCGTGGACCGCATTGATGAACCAGGGCGGTACCTGGTAACAAAAGGCACCGTTGCCGGCGCCTTGGAGGTCCCGGGTCGGGTGACCCGGGAACGACGAAAAACTGACTCAACTTTCAAGGAGCGGTGCCGTTGCGTGAGGGGTGAAGAGTCCGCGCTCTGGGCGGAGTTCTGCACCGCCCATTAGGCGGCTGATGGAGATACTATAACATAACAGACAGTTAAATGTCAATAGGTGCACGCATTTAACTGTTAATATTATTAAACTCAAAATCAGGGGGGCGCCCCTTTGAAGTTAAACAGAATGCCCGTCCGAACCCTGTTCTGAAAGCAGCCTGTAGCTTACTTCTTCGCCGGGGAGGCGAGGGCGACCTTCTCGAGCCATTCGGCGATCTTCGGATATTCGGAGGGCGCGAAGGCGTGGCCGACGCCGGCCATCTCGCTGCCGACGACCGTGGCGCCCTTGGCTTTGAGCGCCTTGGGGAGATGGCTGGTATTGGGTTTATTGGAGCCCTTCTCGCTGCCCCAGCAGGCGTAGGCGAACTTGCCCTTCAGGTCGGGCAAGGCGCCGAGCGACGTGTAGCCGGTCCCGCCGCCATCGGCGAAGAGGAAGACCCCGAAATAATCGTTGAGCTTCGGTCGGCCGCTCAAGCGTAGCATGCCGTCGATCGCGTGCGCTCCGTTGCTGAAGCCGGCGATGATCGAGTGCGACTTATCGATGTTCGGAATCACCTGCGCGATCTCCTCCAACATGAAGCGGTGATAGGCCCAGACCTTGGCGTAGTCGCCGACCATGTTCGCCTGCGCGGGATTGTTCGCGCCCTTGGGGTAAGGTAGGCCGACCAGGATGAAGTCGCCCGCGGGCAGGAAGGCGCCGTTGGGCTGATTACCGCCTTCGCCTCCACCTAGCCAGACGACGAGCGGGTATTTCTTCGCCGGATCAAAGTCCGCCGGGAGTTTCAGATGGCAGGCCGCGAGCGCGCCTTTGCGATCCACAGTCAGCTCCGGAAAATCAAGTCGTAGCGTAGCTCCGGGCGCGACCTGCGCCTTGAGCTCCGTCCTTGGGATGGGCTTGGCTGCGGCCGGTGCAGTCGCCTTATCCTGCGCCTGCAGTCCGAGGCTTATCGCGAGCAGGAGGCAGAGGCGAAAGAAGTTCATCCGTCTTGGCAGGGTTA
>CAXNHL010000172.1:0-3599 GCA_964202105.1 Opitutales bacterium
GAGGACGCCAGCGGCGTCGACCTCGACTGGTTCTGGCGCGGCTGGTTCTACGGCGTCGACCATGTCGACGTCTCCGTCGACGAAGTCCGCTGGCTCCAGCTGGACACGCGCGATCCGTCCGTCGAGAAGCCTAAGGCTAAGGCGGAACGGGAGGCGCTCCCGAAGACTTCGAGCAAGGAGCGCAACGCCGCCCTGCCGAAGCGAGTCAATCGCTTCCCCGAACTGAAGGATTTCTACGATGGGTTCGAAGAGGCGACGGTACTGCCCAGCGATCGTAAGAAATACGAAGCCTTGCTGAAGGAACTCGAGGAAGCCCGCATCGACCCATCCCTGCTCCGGACCAAACAGAACCTCTATGTGTTCGAGCTCTCGAACCTGGGCGGACTCATCACGCCGGTGACCCTCCGGCTCGAATACACGGACGGCTCGCACGAGGAACTGCAGCTGCCGGCGGAAATCTGGCGCTTCAATACCGAGAAGACTTCCAAAGTCCACCTGACGCCCAAGGAGCTCCGGTCGGTCACCTTCGATCCACGACAGGAACTGATGGACGCCGACGTGGAGAACAACTTCTGGCCGCGCCGGGCGGTGAAGACGAAGCTCCAGCTCTTCAAGGACGAGAAGCCAGCCAACCCGATGCGCGAACTCACCAAGCCCGAACCCGCCGCCGGCAAGGCTGAGGCCAAGAAATAAACCTGCACCGACGTGACCACCGAATCCGAACCGCGGCAACGCCTCAACCCCTGGGATTGGCTCGTGCTGGTCGTGGCGATCGTCTCGCTGCTGCTAGTCATCCTCGAGACCTTCCTGCACGTGCCCCCGGCGGTGCTCTCGGTCCTCCGCACCGTCGACACCCTGTCCTGCGTGGTCTTCCTTGCCGACGTGTTCGTCCGCTGGCGCCGGGAGGAGTTCGCGGCGAACTACTGGCGCTGGGCCTGGATCGACGTCCTCGCGAGCATCCCCTTCGAACCGGCCTTCCGCTCCCTGCAGGCAATCCGCATCTACCGGTTCATCCGCCTGATCCGGATCCTCAAGAAGCTCAGCACGCTGACCAGCGGGACGTCGCTCAATGAAAAACTGCTCGCGCTGCCCGGCGTCGCCTTGGTCATGGTGCTCTTCAGCACGATGCTCATCGTCGAGGTCGAACGTTCCGCGCCTAATGCGACCATCAAGAACGGGGGCGACGCGCTCTGGTGGGCGCTCACGACGGTCACGACGGTCGGCTACGGCGACACCTTCCCGGTCACGGGCGAAGGCCGGCTGATCGCCTCGGTGCTCATGCTCGTCGGCATCGCCCTGTTCGGCTCGATGTCGGCCATCGTCACCTCGAAACTCATCCTCCCCAAGGAGAGCCGCGACCACGAGGAGCTGCGTAAGGAGATCCGCGACCTGCATGCGGAAATCCGGGAACTCCGCCGGCACCTGCCTGACAAACCTCACGACCCCCATGCGTAAGACCTTGCTCGCCCTCTGCCTCCTCGCCGTCGTCGGCCTTGGCGCCTGGCGCTTCCTCGCACCGGCTCCCGCCGCGAAGTCCCCGATCGAACGCCTTAAGTCGGCCAGCCCGGTCGAGACCGTTCGCACCGCCAAGCCAGTCCAGACCGTCGCGGCCCCGCGATCGACCCCCGATGCGCCGGCCAAGTTGACCGCCCAACGCGCCCAGATGGAGGAACGCTTCAACGACCTGAAGGAAGAAGGACGTCGGGTCCGTCAGACCCTGCTCGAATCCGACCCCAAGGCCGCCCAGGCCTATAATGATGTGGTCCGGCGTCCGGAATACCGCGCCCTGCTCGACCGCCGCCACCAGATCGAAGCCGCCTGGGCCAAAGCCCCGGAGAACGAACGCGAAGGCATGCTGAACGAGATGAACAGCCTCCGTCAGCAAGGCTTCACCCTGATCCTCGGCGAAATCCAACGGCTCCAGAGTCAACCCAGCGCGCCGGCTTCCAACGCCGCCCCGAGCCCGACGTCGGCCCCTTCGGCCGCCCCGGCTCCCGCGCCAGCTCCGCCGGTGGTCTTCCAGTAAGCGGCTTGTTCAGGAGCCCCAGCTGAAGCGCTCGGGCACCCAGGCGTATTGGTCGCCCTTGGGTACGACCGTGCCGATGCCCGGCCAAGGCAGGTGGAAACCGAAGGCGCGGCTCTTCTCCTTGGCCATGCGCGAGAAGAGTTTTTTACGCGTCTTGACCGCCGTCTCGGGGTCATGATCCATGGCGACGGTCCATCCGACATTATCGAACATGAGCACGTGGTGGTGGACGACGTCGCTGATATGCACGAGAGAATCGTCGCCGGAACGGATCTCGAAGCAGGCATGTCCGTCCGTATGACCGGGGGCGGCGAGGACGGTCACGGCGTCATGGAACAGCTTCTGGCCGTCCTTCGCGATGACGAGTTGGTCCTTGAGGATATCAAAGTTCCGGCAGATGGTCTTCACCATGTTCGGTAGCGGCTTCTTATCGCGCTTCGACTTGGAAAAATCCGGGTTCGGACCGCGCCAGAAATCATACTCCTCCTGCAGGAGGTAGATCTTGGCGTTCGGAAACGCCGGCTTGCCGTTGTCGACGAAGCCGTCGAGGTGGTCGGAGTGCGAGTGGCTGAGGAAACCGGTCGTGACCTGCTCAGGCTTGATGCCCAGCTGGCGCAGCCCTTCGGCCAACCAGCCGAAGTTCGGATTAGGGTGACGCTCGCCGAAGCCGGCGTCGATCAGCGCGACTTCGTCGCCGATGCGCAGGCCCATGATGTTCACGTAGAGCGGTAGCGCGTCCAGGCGCTCGCGGTTGAACTCCAGCGCGGCCTTCATGGTCGGGCGGTCGGACTCAGGCCACATGAGGTCGAGGCCCTGCCGAAAGAGCATGTGGCCATCGCTGATCGAGAAGGCCTCGATCTTGCCGATGTTGAACTTGTAGACGTAAGGGTTGGGCGGGCGCTTGACCGGCGAGGCCTTCGGGGCATCGGCCGCGGCGAGACGCGCGGTCGTGGCCAGGCCGGCCAGCGCGAAGGCGGCGGCACCGAGGAATTCACGACGGGACGAGTGGGGAAGTTCTTTGGCCATGGGGTATGCAGAACCTAATCCACGACGACCAGCCCTCCAGCCCAAAAGCCGGACACTGACCCAAAGAAAGGGGCGGCCAGCGGCCGCCCCTTCGTCAGCGATGAAGCGACCCTCAGCGGGTCAGCGTCACCGAAGGCGCCACGGCCGTGACCGGCGCGACCGAAGTGTTCACGAACGGACGACCAGGGGAATCGACCGTGGAGACGGTGAAGATCACCGAGCCACGGGCGCCTCGACGGAAGCCAGGCGTCGAAATATTCACCTGGCCGAGGTCATTCGTGCGGATAGCGGTACGCTTCATGCTCACCAGACCCGTGGTCGAGACGTAGACCAGGGCGCGGCGGACTGGATTACCATACTGATCCTGGACCAGGATTGTCGCGTTGGCGGCGTCATGAATCGAGTTCAGGCGGACGAAGGACCCCGTGACCAGCGCGAGCGAGCAGGTCGGAAGACGGTTCGGGCCGCTCACGACCACGGTGACGGTCGTGGAAGCCGAAGCACCCCGATCATCGATGACGGTGAGGGTCGGATAATAAGTTCCGGG
>CAXNHL010000173.1:0-3580 GCA_964202105.1 Opitutales bacterium
CGGCGCGTCCTGGACGCCGCCGTGGCCGCGGGCGCCCGCAAGGTCGTCCTTGCCTCCTCCGCCGCCATCTACGGCGACAACCCGACCGTACCCAAGCTCGAGAGCATGTCGCCGGAGCCGAAGTCCCCCTACGCGGAAACCAAGCTCGCTGGCGAACACCTCCTCGAATCCTACCGCCAGACCCACGGCCTCGGTACGACCTCCTTGCGCTTCTTCAACGTGTTCGGCCCCCGGCAGGATCCGCGCTCGGCCTACGCCGCCGCCGTGCCGATCTTCATCGCCAAGGCCCTCCGCGACGAACCCATCGGCATCCATGGCGACGGCGGTCAGACCCGCGATTTCGTGCACGTGACGGACATCGTCGGCGCGCTCGCGTACGCCGGTGCCTCGGCCGACATGGCCGGCACTTACAATGTCGGCTACGGCCGCAGCCAATCCATTCTCGAACTCGCGCAGGAGATCCTGCGACTCACCGGCTCGAAATCGGTGATCGAACACCTGCCTCCGCGGGCCGGCGATGTCCGCCACTCCTTGGCTTCGACGGAACGCCTGTTCTCCGCGGGCTGGAAACCTAAGTCATCGGTCCAGGCCGGTTTGGCCGAGACCGTGGACTTCTATCGTCAGCTCAAGGCGTGACGACCAACGTCGCGCGGAGGAGCTCGTCCTGCCCGTCGTTGAGATTCAGCCAGAAGTCATAAGTGCCGGGCGCCGGTAAGCGCAGGCGGAAAGCCAGCGTCGGATTATCCGCGTATTCGCCGCCCTCGAGGGTCGGATGCATATGCGCGTAGCCCGCTTCGGGCCGATCGACCGAGAAGACGACCGCATGACCCAGCGAGCCCATGATGGGCTTGAGTCGAAGGGTCTTACCCGCGGGCCCGGCCAGCTGCAGTCGAATCATCGCCGAAGCTCCGGTCTGCGTGGTCGAAGCGGTCAGTTCCACGATGCGATTACGGGCCGGGGAGACGGACTGCGGCGAAGCCCCCGCCGACGCCAAGACATCGGCTTGGGCGAGCATGGTTCGGGAGGTGCGAACGTCGGTAAAATCGACGTAAGCCCGGAGAGGCACGCCCTTCAGATAAGCGGGCAGCTCGAATCGCCAGGAACCGTCGGCGGCAGGCTGGGGATGCACATGGGCGTAAGCCCTTTCCCCGCCGAGCTGACGCAGATGGAGGTGTACCCGCTGCGTATGGGATACGGCCACCTCGTGGGCATAATAGGGATGGCCGTCATCCTTCAGCAGACGGAGCTCACCGGCCGTCGCGGCGGCGTCCAACGTCACCTTGAGTTCGACCGGAAAACGGAGGGCTTTCGGCGAATAAAAATTAGCCTCCTCGTTGAGCCCGCAGAATTCCAGTCCGTCGACGACGACCGGCTGATGATCGGCATGCAGGAACGTGCACTGGGTATCGGGCAAGGAACGTAGCCCGAAGAAACCTACGACCGCGACGAGGGTGATGATCCAGATCTGACGGACGGTCGACATCAGCGACGGGTGCCGGCGCCTCCTTCGAGGGCGAGCAATCGACGGGCGACTTCTTCGGCGTCAAAGGAGGCGCCTTCGTTCCGGTAGGCGATCCGTCCTTCCGGGGTGATGACGATAAGCGCGGCGTTGTGGACGATCGTGCCGTCATCGCGAAGGGTCTGGATGCCATAGTGGCGCATCAGGTCCTTGATCTGGCCGGCGTCGCCGGTGAGGAAACGATGACGCGCATGGTCGATGCCATAGCCGTCGGCATAGCTGCGGAGCTGGCCGGGAGTATCGGTCTCCGGGTCGAAAGTGATCGTGACCAGCCGGATCCCCGCGGCGGTAGGATCCTTGGCGAGCTGATCGCCCAGGGACTTCATGCAGGCGGTCGAAGCGGGACACATGCGGGCGACACGGCAGCTGGTGAAGATGAAATTGAGCGCGACGGCATGGCCGAGGAGATCCTTCTTCATCACCAAACGGCCAGCCTGATCCCAGAGCGCCATGTTCGGCATCAGCTCATTGGGCATCCGGGTGACCATCCGACCCTTGTCGACGGTCTCACGGCGGAGCACGTCGGTGACTTCGGCCACGCGGCGGAGTTCCTCGGGGTCAGCCGAGACGATACCTCGGGCCGCGGTCTCAGTGCCTTCCGCGAAGACGTCGTAACGGACGATGCGACCGACCCAACCGACCTTGCGGTCGCCCTCGGAGAAACGGCGAAGCAGTTTCGTCGAACCATCCGCTTGGACGATCGTCGCCCAGCCATCCGCGGCGACGGAGACGACCTTCCCGGTCTCGGTGGCGGCGGAAAGTCCGGCCACGGCCAGGAAAAGGAGGCAAAGATGGTTCATGTTCAGAGATGTTCTCCCGAAGGACCAAGGAGCAGCTCAATCATGCCATGTCGAACGCCGTAGTGCGAAAGATGGAAAGCTTCGGCGCCGGTAAGGTCCGCCAGCACGCAAAGGGTGATCAGGGCGGCAGGCATGATATCGGCCCGATCCGCCGGAATGCCTGGGATCGCCCGACGACCGGCCAGGTCGGTCGCGCACATCCGGTCCCGCAGTTCGCGAATACGGAGCAAAGGCAACCGCCCGCCGACGGGGGCTTCGCCCAAAGCCTCGAGATGCAAGGCGACCGCGGCGAAGACGCCGCCGGCGCCGACGATCAGGAACTTCTCCGCCGCGCCCGCCGGGACGACGGTCTGGAGGGAGGCGAGCAGATGGGTGCGGATGGAAAGCTGGTCGAGCTCGTCCACCGGACCGTTTCCGCCGCGCAGGAAACCATGGGTCAGCCGGACCGACCCCAAGGGAAAGCTCCGCGCGAGCACGCAACGCTGGCCACGCAGGACGGAAACTTCGAGGCTGCCGCCGCCGAGATCGAAAGAGAGGATGTCGGCGTAGGCTTGGTAAGCGGGGTCGGCACGGACGCCGGCCGCGGCGAGCCGGGCCTCGACCTCACCGGAGACGATGGTCAACGGCAGGCCGGTGGCGGCCTCCACCTCGCGGGCGAAATCCTGGCGGCCGACGGATTCGCGCACGGCACTGGTGGCGAGCAAGCAGCAGCGGGTCGCTCCCAAAGAACGGGCGTAAGCCAGCAGCCGGCCGATGGCCGCGACCGCTTCGGCACGGGCTTCGGAGGAAAAGGGTTCGGCCGGGCCGCCCTCGGGCTGGAGACGGACGGGTTCGGACTTACGGCCGAGCTCCTTGCGGTCGGTGGTGGCGACGACCGCGACCTTGATGGAATTGGAGCCTACGTCGACGACGGCGATGACGGACATGTTCAGAAAAGGAATTGGCCCTTAAGTCCGCCGAACAGATGGAGGCCATCCTGCGTCTCGAACTCCTTGGTCCGGGCGGCGCAGAAATAGGTCAGCGAACAAGAGGAAATCTGCAGCGTGGCGCCGAGCGCGGCCTGCAGGATGATGGGCGAACGGGCCACCGCCCGGGAGTCCTGGAAGTTGGTGCCGTCGGTGGCGTAATTGCGCACCACGACCTCGACTTGGGTGTCGGCGAAGCCCCAGAAGGCGAAGCCGTCCTTGCCCGGGGCACGCAGGTCGGACGACGGGTCGTAACCGTTAGAATGACGGATGTAGCTATGCCCCCAGGAACGTCC
>CAXNHL010000174.1:0-3568 GCA_964202105.1 Opitutales bacterium
CGGGAAAGATCGTCCACATGCACGTAGTCGCGCAGGCAGGTGCCGTCGGGCGTCGGGTAATCCGTACCAAAGACCTTGAGCGGCGGACGGCGGCCTAGGGCGGCGGCGATGGCGAGCGGGATGAGGTGCGTCTCCGGAGAGTGGTCTTCGCCAATCGCCCCATCGGGCGAAGCCCCGGCGGCGTTGAAATAACGGAAGGCCGCGAAGCTCAGGCCGTGTGAGCCGGCGAGCTCACGCAAGCGCTTCTCGACGGCCAGTTTCGTGGCGCCGTAAGGATTGATCGGCTGCTGCGGTAGGTCTTCCGTCATCGGCATCCGCTCCGGGACGCCGTAAGTCGCGCAGGTGCTGGAGAAGACCAGTTTCTTGACGCCCTCGGCGAGCATCGCTTGGAGCAGGCCTTCGGTGCGGACGACGTTGTTCTCGTGGTAACGCTCCGGCTGCTGGACGGATTCGCCAACGTTCGTGAACGCCGCGAAGTCGATGACCACCTCGGCGCGAGTCTCGCGCAAAGCGGAGCGGACCGCGGCTTGGTCGCCCATGTCGGCACGGAAGAACTTCAAGCCCGCCGGGACGGACTCCGCGTGGCCGTAGGAAAGGTCGTCGAGCACGGCGACCACGTGCCCGGCGGCCGCGGCCTGCCGGACGCAATGGCTGCCGATGTAGCCGGCACCGCCCACCACGAGCACGTTCATGAAGGCAGATAACCCCCGCCGAAGGGCCTAGGCAAGCGGGATAGGGTCGCCGACCGCTCCAAAACCTTGCCAGCGCCGTCCCGAACCTCCTATCTGCACGCATTCATGGACACTTCGGAAACAAAACCCGGCAGCTACGATTTCCCCGCCTTCGAACAGAAGTGGCAGGCCGCCTGGAAAGCCGGCGCCACCTTCCGCACCGAGCCGATCTCCTGCGGTAAGCCGAAGTATTACGTCCTGGACATGTTCCCCTACCCCTCCGGCGCCGGCCTGCACATCGGCCACCCGGAAGGCTACACCGCTTCGGACATCCTCGCCCGCTATAAGAAGGCCAACGGCTTCAACGTCCTCCACCCGATGGGATGGGACGCTTTCGGCCTGCCGGCCGAGCAGCATGCGATCGCCACCGGCGAGCACCCCGCCGTCCAGACCAAGCGCAACATCGACAACTTCCGTCGTCAGCTACAGATGCTCGGCTTCGCCATCGATTGGGACCGCGAGCTCTCCACGACCGACGAGAACTACTTCCGTTGGACGCAGTGGATCTTCCTCAAGCTCTTCCGCCACGGCCTCGCCTACGTCTCCGAGAAGCCCGTCTGGTTCTGCCCGGCCCTCGGTACCGTCCTCGCCAACGAGGAAGTCCTGAACACCCCCGAAGGCCCGCGCTCTGATCGCGGCAACCATCCGGTCGAACGCCGCCCGATCCGCCAGTGGGTACTGCGCATCACCGCCTACGCCGACAAACTCATCGAAGGCCTCGACCACGTCGACTGGCCCGATTCCACCAAGCGCCTCCAGAAGAACTGGATCGGCAAGTCCGAGGGCGCCGAAGTCACCTTCAAGCTCGATGGCCATGCCGACACCCTGACCGTCTTCACGACCCGCCCGGACACCCTTTACGGAGCGACCTACATGGTCATCGCCCCCGAGCACCCGCTCATCGGCAAGCTCACCACCGCCGCCCAGAAGAACGCCGTCGAAAGCTACGTCGCCGCGGTCCGCAACAAGACCGACCTCGAGCGCACCGACCTCGCCGCCAAGAAGAAGACCGGCGTGTTCACCGGCGCTTACGCCATCAATCCCGTCAACGGCGCCAAGATTCCGGTCTGGACCGCTGACTACGTGCTCATCACCTACGGCACCGGTGCGATCATGGCCGTGCCCGCGCACGACGAACGCGACTGGGAATTCGCCAAGGAATTCAAGCTCCCCATCATCCAGGTCGTCGGCTCGAAGGAAGCCGTCGACGTCAACGAGAAGCCTTGGACCGAAGACGGCCCGATGGTGAACTCCGGTCCGTTCGACGGCCTCTCCGCCGGCGAGACCAAGAAGAAGATCACCGCCGACCTCGCCGCCAAGGGCCAGGGCAAGCTCGCCGTGAACTTCAAGCTGCGCGACTGGCTCTTCTCACGTCAGCGCTACTGGGGCGAGCCCTTCCCGCTCCTCTGGGTCTCCCGCGAAGACTACGCCAAGATCCCGGCTGACTCCGAAGTGCGCGAGTTCCTCCCGAAGGAGCCCGTCACCTGCCAGCTCAACGGCGTCGAAGTCTGCGCCGTCCCGCTGACCTCAAAGCAACTCCCGCTGACCCTGCCTCAGGTCAAATCGTACCAGCCCTCCCCGACCGGCGATTCCCCGCTCTCGAAGGAACCCGAGTGGACCGAAGTCTGGTATGACGTCGCTTCCGGCGCCACCGTCTCGCAGTCCAAGCCGCAGCCCGGCCCGCTCTGGATCAAGGCCTCGCGCGAAACGAACACCATGCCCCAGTGGGCAGGCTCCTGCTGGTATTACCTCCGCTACATCGATCCCAAGAACGCCGAGGCCCTCGCCTCCAAGGCCGACCTCGAATACTGGGGTTGCCCGGACTTCTACATCGGCGGCGCCGAACACGCCGTGCTGCACCTGCTTTACGCGCGCTTCTGGCACCGCTTCCTCTACGAAATCGGCGTCCTGCCGACGGCTGAACCGTTCAAGAAGCTCTTCCACCAGGGCCTCATCATGGGCGAGGACGGCGAGAAGATGTCCAAGAGCCGCGGCAACGTCGTGAACCCCGACTCCATCGTCAAGGACCACGGCGCCGACGCCCTGCGCATGTACTTGATGTTCCTCGGACCGCTCGAGGCCTCCAAGCCTTGGAACTCCGACGGCATCATCGGCATCACCCGCTTCCTCAAGCGCCTCTGGCGCCTGGCGGTCGACGAGAACACGGGCAAGGTCTCCCCGAAGATCAGCGCCGACGGCGCCGAATCCGAAGAGCTCGTCCGCGAACTCCATCGCACCATCCAGAAGGTCGAGAAGGACATCGAGACCCTGCAGTTCAACACCGCCATCTCGCAGATGATGATCCTCATGAACGTCGCCGAGAAGTCGCCGGCCCTGCGTCGCGCGACCGTCGAAGACTTCGTGCGCCTCGCCGCCCCGTTCGCCCCGCACGTGTGCGAGGAGATCTGGCAGCGCCTCGGTCATAAGGAAAGCGTCACCGCCGCCGGCTGGCCGAAGCTCGACGTGTCCAAGCTCATCGAGACGACCGTCGAGGTCATCTTCCAGGTCAACGGCAAGGTCCGCGCCACCGCCAAGGTCGCCAAGGACATCTCCAAGGACGCCCTGCTCGCCCTCGCCAAGGCCAACGCCGACGTGCTCAAGTTCACCGACGGCAAGCCCGTCGTGAAGGAGATCGTCGTGCCGGGCAAGCTGGTGAACATCGTCGTCGCGGGCTGAGCACGGCGTACCACGCCAATAAAAAGGGCCCCGTCACGGGGCCCTTTTCTTTTACCGAGTCGGCGAAGCTTACTTCGTCTCGGCTTCGGCGATATCCTCCATCTTCACCGGCTCCATGCGAGGCACGAGCACGTGAATGATGAGGAGGCCGATAAGGTAGG
>CAXNHL010000175.1:0-3556 GCA_964202105.1 Opitutales bacterium
CCCGAACTCTTCCTCTCGATGTCCGGCGTCGGCCGTTACGGTATCCGTCGCAACGAGACCCTCACGGAAGCCTCCGCGGTTTCGACGGAAGGCTTCCTCGGCGAAGTCTCCGCCGCCTGGGAACAGGCGACCGAACCCGCCCGCGCGGCCGGCATCCTGACGACTTGGCTCCGGACCGGGGTCGTGCTCGCGGCGTCGAGCGGTGCCCTGCGCCTCATGTTACCGGCCTTCCGCTGCGGACTGGGCGGCCCCATCGGCCACGGACGCCAGCAGATGAGCTGGATCCGGCTCGGCGACCTGGTCCGCCTGATCGCCTGGTGCCTAGAGCAGCCCTCCCTTCCGGCGGCCCTTAACGCCGTCGCCCCCGAGCCCTGCTCGCAGGCCGACTTCGCCCGCGCCCTTGGCAAGACCCTCCATCGCCCGGCCTTCCTCCCCGCCCCCGCCTGGGCCGTCCGCCTGCTCTTCGGCCAGATGGGCGACGAGACCGTCCTCGGCGACCTGTGCGTGACCCCTGCCGCCGCCTTGGCCGCGGGTTTCCGCTTCGAGACACCTGACCTGCCCGCGGCCCTCGCGCGGGCGCTCGGTGAATGATTTGAGATTGAAGGAGGCGACGCCGACGAGGATTGTGCCCGTCATGGTCCGCGCTGCTTTCGTCCTCTCTTTCCTCCTGCTCGTCGGCTGCGAAGACGGCTCGCGGGCCGACTCCCGCACCCTCGACGTCGACGACCCGGAATTCCGCCAGGGCCAGACGTTCCACAAACAAGGCGAAGTTCGCAAGGCTCTCGAGTGCTTCCTCAAGGTCATCGACAACCGCAAGGGCGCGGCCGAATCCCACCTCGAGGCCGGCCGCATGTATCTCGAACTGCAGGATCCGCTGCCGGCAATCTACCATTTCAACCAGTACATCCGGATGAAGCCGACTTCCGAGCAGTCCAACATCGTCCGCCAGATGGTGAAGACCGCCGAGAAGCAGTTCATGCAGCAGCTCCCGGGACGTCCGATGGAACCCGATGCCCTCGGCGGCGCTGACCTCAACGCCCGCCTGCGCTCCCTCCAACTCGAGAACGAGAAGCTCAAGCGCGAGCTCGCCGACGCGAATCGCAACTCCAAGGCGCTGACCCTGCCGACCAAGACGACCGGCCCCGCCGCCGATAAGCCCGCGACCGCCGCGGACGGCACGCCGGGGCGCTTCCGCCAGTATACGATCACGAAGGGCGACAGCCTCTCGAGCATCGCCCGCAAGATCTATGGCGACGCCGGCCCCGCGCGCATCTCGGCCATCTTCAGCGCCAATCGCGATAAGATGACCTCGGTGAATAATCTGCCGAAGATCGGGACGGTCATCCTCCTGCCGGAATAAGCCATGCGCCTGACCCGCATCCGGGCGGCCGATTTCCGTAACCTCACCTTCGCCGACGTCGTCACCGACGCTCCGCGCGTCTTCCTGCTCGGCGACAACGGCCAAGGGAAGACGAACCTGCTCGAGGCTGCCGCCCTGGTGTCCTCGTTCCGCTCTTTCCGCACGACGGACATCTCGCCGCTGGTCCGCGCCGGCTGCGCCGAGGCCCGGCTCCGATTGGACGTCCGCCTATCCCCGACCGAGCACGCGGAGATCGAACTACGCCTAGCCAAGGGTTCGCGCAAAGCCCTGCTCAACGGCACGCCCATCGCTTCGGTCGCCCAGCACCTCGGCCAGTTTCCGACCATTGTCTTCTGCTCCGACGACCTCCGTCTCGTGCGCGGCTCGCCTTCCAACCGACGCCGCTGGCTCGACGCCGCGATCGGTGGAACCGATGCGTCCTACCTGACGGCCGTGCGCGATTACGGCCGCGCGCTCGAAGGTCGTAACGCGCTCCTCAAGGCCGACGTCCGTTCCGACGAAGAACTGCGTGCCTTCGAGAAAGCCATGCTCCCGCCGGCGCAGCTGCTCGCCACCACCCGGGCGCGCGTGCTGCCCGAACTCGCCGCGACACTCCGCGAGACCTGCGCCCGCGCCGGCTTCCCCGACAAAGGAGCGGACCTCCGTTACGCTCCCGACGTCGCCGCCGATCAGTTACCCGAAGTCTGGGCGAAGACTAGGTCGGCCGACCTCGCGACGGGGACGACCCTCCGCGGACCGCAACGGGATGACTTCTCGATGATCTTCGGCGGTCAGGACGCTGCCGACTATGCCTCCGAAGGTCAGCAGCGCCTCCTGGTCCTCGCCCTCTGCCTCGCCCGCCTGCAACGCGATACCGCCCGTGCCCCGACCCCTCCGGTCATCTTGGCCGACGACGTCCTGGGCGAATTGGACGACACCCGCCGCCGGGCCTTCTGGGACGAAGTCGGGGAAAAGCATCAGGTTATCGCGACCGGCACCGTTCCGCCGCCTTCCGGCGAATGGCTGACCTACCGGGTCAGCGGGGGCAGCTACCTGCAGGCCTGATTTTGGCGTTGTTTTATGGGGAAACGACCCCTTGGATAGGGCCATGTCGGACTTCCTTCTCTACGCCTCCGTGGTGGCCCTCTTCCTCGTCTGCCTCCTCGTGGTCCTCGTGATCCTGATGCAGCGCCCCAGCGCCAACGCCGGCATGGGTGCCGCCCTCGGCGGTGGTGCCGCGGAAACCGTCTTCGGCGGCGAATCCGCCAACGTCCTCTCCAAGATGACGACCACCCTCACGGTCATCCTCTTCGTCCTCAGCTTCGGTCTCTACCTGGGCTTCGTCGCCCGCGAAAAGCCGACCGTCAAGGCCCTCGATGCCGCCGCTACCGCCGCCCCGGCCGCTCCCGCCGCCGCTGTTGCCACTCCGGCCGCCCCCGCCCCTGTCACTGCTCCGGCTGCCAAGCCCCAGTCCACCCCGGCCCCGGCCGCGGCGACTCCGGTCAAGCCCGCTGCTCCGGCTCCGGCCAAGTAAGCCGCAGTGAAGTCCGGACTGCTCAGCCTGACCGTCCGCTGGGTAGCCTGCCTCGTCGCGCTCGGCGCCTTCGCCCAGCCCAACACCAACTCCGGCTTCCGTAAGCTGACGGAGGAGGAGTCGACGCAGTTCTTGGCTGGCTTCCGCAACTCGCGTCTCAGCGGCGACCTTTGCCTGCGTTTCGAGATCACCCACAAGCCCCGGCGCGGCGAGGCCTCGGCCCCGGTTCCCGGCACGCTCTGGGCGAGCTCGGCCGCCGGCGGCCAACTGATCCGCGGTGAAATCAAGGATACCCAGGGACGCCCTGCTCTCTCTTTCATCGCCTTCAAGTCGGCGACCGAACGCCGTGTCTGGCTCTCGCTCAAAGGCGCGCCGGCCAAGGAACTCGATGACCGCGCGCCGCTCGTACCGCTCGCCGAAGGATTGCTCATCTCGCCCTTTGACCTGCAGATGCCCTTCACCCACTGGCCTCAGGCGACCTACGTCACGACCGAGCGCCGCCGCCGTCCGGTGAACGTCTACGAGGTGGCGAACCAAGCCGGACGTGAACCCGCCAAGGTGACCTTCGCCATCGATCGCGTCTACGGCGTGCTCGTCCAGGCGATCTGCCATGACGCCCGCGGCGAACCGACCCGCCAGATGCAGGTCGAGGAATTCTCCAA
>CAXNHL010000176.1:0-3549 GCA_964202105.1 Opitutales bacterium
CCTGACCTCATGAACGCTCGCGCCCTCTTCGCCTGCCTGCTCGCGCTGTCGCCCCTCGCCGCCGCGGACCGCCCCAACATCCTGCTCATCGTCGCCGACGACCTGGGCTGGTCCGACGTCGGCTGGCACGGCGGCTTCGGCAAGACCCCACACATGGACAAGCTCGTGCGCGAGGGACGCGAACTCGATCGTCATTACGTCCAGCCCGTCTGCACCCCGACGCGGACGGCACTCATGAGCGGACGTTGCCCCGGTCGCTTCGGTCCGCAGGCGCTCAGCCCGAGCAACCTCCGCGCGATGCCGCTCGGCACCCTGACCCTCGCTTCCGCCCTCAAGGCTGCCGGTTACCGTACGCACCTCGCCGGCAAGTGGCATCTCGGCGCCCGACCGGAATGGATTCCTAATGCTTACGGTTTCGACACGAGCTACGGCACGCTCACCGGCGCGGCGGATCCGTGGACGCACAAATATCGCAAAGGTAATCCTTATGAGGACACCTGGCACCGCGACGGGGAACTCTTCCACGAAGAAGGTAACGCCACCGAGCTCATCGCCGCCGAAGCCTTGAGACGCATCACCCAAGGCGGCGATGAGCCATGGTTCGTCTACGTCCCCTTCCACGCCGTCCACACGCCCGTCGACGCGCCGGCCGAATACAAGAAGAACTACGACGGCGTGAAATTCCACGATGACCCCGTGAAGCATGAATCCCGCCTCCGCATGGCCGCGATGGTCTCACAGCTCGACGCCAAGGTCGGCGCGTTCGTCGATGCGCTCGAGCGTACCGGCCAGCGCGAGAAGACCCTCATCGTCTTCACGTCCGACAACGGCGGCATCGAAGGCCTCCAGAACGCCTACGCCGGCACCGTCCCCCACTCGCCTTTCAACAGCGAGAACGACCCGCTCCGCGGCCAGAAGAACACACTCTTCGAGGGCGGCATCCGCGTGTGCGCGTTCGCCAACCAGCCCGGCACGCTGAAGCCCGGCAAGGTCTCCGCCCCGCTTTATGTCGGCGACTGGCTGCCGACGCTCGCCGGACTCGCCGGCTTCCGCCCCGAGAAAGATCCGCAGTGGGACGGACTCGACCGCTGGAAGGTCATCTCCGGCGATGAAGCCTCGCCGGCCGCCCGAACGGTCTACATCGCCCACTCCCAAGGCCAGACCCTCTTGCACGATGACTGGAAAGTCATCTGCATGAAGAAGGGTGCCGCACTGCTGTTCGATCTCAGCCAAGACCCCTACGAGAAGACCGACCTTGCCGCCACCCGCGCCGACAAGCTCAAGGAGATGCTCGCCCTGCTCGACGCTCAACTCGCCAAGGACGACAAGGTCATGCCCGCCGACCTCAAAGGCCTCCCCCACTGATCGCCCTACCTCTACCCCTACTTCCATGCTGCCCCTACGACGCTCCTTCTGGCCCACCGGCCAACTGGTCAACTGGTCAACTTTTCTGTCCATCCTCCTCGCCCCGCTTGCGCTCGTCGCCGCAGATAAGCCGAACATCATCCTGATCCTGGCCGACGACCTCGGCGGCCGCGACCTCGCCTGCTTCGGTAGCAAGTATCATGAGACGCCCAACCTCGACCGCCTGGCCGCCCGCGGCGTCCGCCTGACGCAGGCGTATTCCGCGAGCCCGCTCTGTTCGCCGACGCGCTCGAGCATCCTGACCGGCCAATACCCGGCCCGTACCGGCATCACCGCGCCCGTCTGCCATCTCCCGATGGTGCAGCTCGAGAAAAGCCTCGGCAATAACGAGAACGGTAAAGTCCGCGTACTCGTCGCCGAGAGCGTCACCCGCCTCAAGCCCGACTACCATACGATCGCCGAGGCGCTGAAGGCTTCCGGCTATGCGACGGCGCACTTCGGCAAGTGGCACCTCGGCCATAACCTGAAAGCGGGCGACACCTACGAACCGCGCGACCAAGGCTTCGACCTAGACTGGCCGCACACGCCCAAGGCCCCCGGCCCCGGCGGCGGCTACCTCGCGCCTTGGCAGTTCATCACCGACCCTGCGATCAAGGACGACACCGGTCGTCACATCGACGAGCGCATGGCCGACGAGGCCGGCAAGTTCATCCGTGCCAGCAAGGGCCGTCCGTTCTTCGTCAACTTCTGGCTCTTCTCCGTGCACTCCCCGTGGAATGCGCGCAAGGACTACATCGAGCACTTCAAGCAGAAGACCGACCCGGCGAACCCGCAGCAGAACCCGCTCTACGCCGCGATGGTGAAGAGCCTCGACGATTCCGTGGGCCGCCTGCTGAAGCACCTCGATGATTCCGGCGAAGCTGACAACACGATCATCGTCTTCTGGTCCGACAACGGCGGCTACGCCTACCCGCCCAAGAAGACCGATCCCGATGGCTACGCCGAGATCCCGGCGACGAGCAATCTGCCCTACCGCAGCGGCAAGGCCTCGCTCTATGAAGGCGGCACCCGCGAGCCGGGCATCGTCGTCTGGCCGGGCAAGGTGAAGGCCGACTCGACCGCCGACTTCCTCATGCAGTCGGTCGACCTCTACCCGACGCTGCTCCGCGCCGGCGGCGCCTCGAGCAAGCCCGACCAGAAGATCGACGGCCTCGACCAGACGGACGCCCTCCTCGGCGGCACGTCGTCCCGTGACCGCGTCTTCTGCCACTTCCCGCACGGCAACGCCACACGCGACTCCGTCATGGACGGTTTCTACGCCGGCACCTACGTTCGTAAGGGCGACTGGAAGCTCCTCCGCTTCTACGCGCGTAATGACGACGGATCGGATGACCTCGAGCTCTACGATCTGAAGAACGACCTCGGCGAACGCCGTAACCTCGCCAAGGAGAAGCCCGAGCTCGTGAAGGAACTCAACGGACTGATCGCCGACTTTCTCAAGGACACCGAAGCGGTGATTCCAAAGCTCAATCCGAATTTCGGCAAGGCCGTGCCCAAGGCGCCGGCGAAGAAGAAAGCCCTGGCGCCCGACGACCTCCCCGGCAACTGGAAGAATCGCGCCGGCAAGGCCTCGGTCATCGACGGCGCCCTGCACATCGAGTCCAAGGGGGCTGACTCTTTCATCGGCGTCGGCGCCGGCACCTACGCCGGCAAGGCTTCGCTTTCCTTCCGCATCCGCGCCCCTCAGGCCGGCGAAGGGCGTATCGCCCTCCTAGGCGCGGCGGGCGGAGCCGAAATCCTCTCTGTGCCCTACCGGACCTCCGGTGAAGCCGTCTGGCAGACGATCTCAGTCGAGCTGAACCCCAAAGCGACCACGAGCATCCTCCGCCTGTACCTTCCCGCCGGTTCCGCCTCGGTCGACCTCGACGACATAGTACTGACCCCCCACCTCGGACCCGCTCGCCGCTGGGAATTCTAGGCTAACGCGTCGTCAATTAAGGTGGTATTAAACACCTAGGCGGGGAACAACCCGCCAGGGCGCCCACTCTTATGTCATGTTTGCCCCAATCCGGCTTTCCCTCCGTCCTTTAGCCCTTTAATTCATACCGACCCCTTCCCCATGCGTAAGCCCCTCTTGGCGCTCCTGCCCTTCTTCCTGTCCGCCGCCTTCGCGGCCGAAGAAAC
>CAXNHL010000177.1:0-3493 GCA_964202105.1 Opitutales bacterium
GGGGCTAAGTGAGGGATAATCTTCATATTTGCAACGCCGGGCTGGCGGATTGCGGGTTGCCTCATTTCGAGGGCGATGTTTCCTAAGGTGATGCCCCGCCGATTCCTCGCCATCGTCGCTCTCTGCCTGAGCGCGCTTACTCTTTCCGCCGCTGATGTCGCCTGGCTGACCGACCTCGATGAAGGTATCAAGGTCGCCAAGGCCGAGAAGAAGGCCGTCCTGGTCGACTTCACCGGGAGCGACTGGTGCGGCTGGTGTATCCGCCTGAAGAAGGAAGTCTTCGACCAGAAGGAATTCGCCGCGGCCACCAAGGATTTCGTCCTCGTGGAGCTCGACTACCCTCAGAAGAAGAAACAGCCCGCCGAAGAGAAAGCCAAGAACAAGGCGTTGGCCGAGAAGTTCGGCATCGAAGGCTTCCCGACGATCCTGCTGCTGGATGCCAACGGCGAACCGTTCGCGCAGACCGGCTATGAGGCCGGCGGTCCCGTGAAGTATCTCGCTCATCTCGCCGAATTGCTGAAGGCGAACACCGCCGAAGGACGCCAGGCTTTCGCCCAAGCGAAGAAGGACGAAGGTCTGGTCCGCGCTTACGGCTCCGAACTCGAGACCATCCTCACCCCCTTCTTCGAGAAAAAGGATCTGGCCGGCGGTGAGGCCGCCCTCGCCCAGTTCATCAAAGCCAAGTCCATGACAGCTGCGACCAAGTTCAGTCTGACCATCAACGCCCGGGTGAGCCTCACGCAGGCCTGCAAACCGGGCGACCTCGCCGCCGTGGTCAAGGTCCTCGATGCGATCATCGACGAGACCCCGGCAGACGTGAAGGAACTGGCCGAGGCGAAGCAGTTCCGCGCCCAGGTCGCCGCCGCGGCCGCTGCGAAGGCCAAGAAGTGATTTACCCATGAAGAAGCTCATCCTGACCCTGCTGTTGCTCGCGAGCGTCACCGCCCGCGCCGAACTCACCTGGCTGACCGACCTCGACGAAGCCAAAAAGGTCGCCATGAAGGAGAACAAGAAGCTGCTCGTCGACTTCACCGGTAGCGACTGGTGCGGCTACTGCATCAAGCTGCACAAGGAAGTCTTTGATACCCCCGAGTTCGAGAAATTCGCCAAGGACTACGTGCTGGTGGAGCTCGATTTCCCCAAGCGCAAGGAGCAGCCGGCCGCCGAGAAGGCCAAGAACCAGGCCGCGCAGAAGAAGTATGGCGTGAACGGTTTCCCGACGGTGATCATCATGAACACCAGCGGTAAGGTCCTGAACCGTGCCGAAGGCTACTCCCCTGATTCTGGTCCTTCGGCCTATCTTCCGCAGCTCGGCGCGCCCGCGGCGAAGAAGCCGCGCACCGCCACTCCTCCCAAGAAATAACCCTGACCATCCATGCGTCTGTTCACCTCGCTTCTGCTTCTTGGCGCCGCTGTCGCGGCCGCCGCCGAACCCGTCTGGCTCACCGATCTCGACGCCGCGAAGGCCCAAGGCGTGAAGGATAACAAGCCCGTGCTGGTGGATTTCACCGGCAGCGACTGGTGCCCGCCCTGCAAGGCGCTGCATAAGAATGTCTTCGAATCCAAGGAATTCGCCGTCGTCGCATCGAAGTATGTGCTCGTGGAGTTGGACTACCCGCGGAACAAGCCGCAGGCTGCTGAACTGAAGGCCAAGAACGCCGCGCTCTCCAAGCAGTTCGGCATCTCGGGCTTTCCCACCGTCCTGCTGATCGACGCCAAGTCCGGCGCCGTGTTCGGTCGCACCGTCGGCTTCGGAGGCCAATCGGCGAAGGAATACCTTGAGAAGCTTGCGTCGTTCAAGAACACCCCCGAAGGCCGGGCGGCGCTCGAGAAGGAGCAGAAATCTTCCGCCGATCGCTCGGCCAAAAGCCGCGATCTCGGACAGAAGATCGATGCGGCCATCAAAGCCAAGGACTTCAAGGCCGCGGAGTCCGCCTTGAAGGAGATCTTCGCCGACGTCAGCGGATCGCGCAAGGCGGTCTTCCATTACAACAAGGCCCGCATCCTCCTGCAGATCGACCCTGCGGCCAAGGCGCAGGCGCTGAAGTATGTCGACGAAGCCCTGGCCGTCGCGGCCGGCGACGAAAGCCTGACGAAGTCCTTCAAGGCTTATCGCGACAAGATCGCCTCCGAGGCGCCCGCCGCCCCCCAGTCCGCGGATGTCCCGAAGAAGGGCCCCTGAGCCTTCAGACGATCAGCTTAGCCAAAGGCGCCGTGAGGACTTCCTCCGGCGTCTTTCCTTTTTGGCGGAGTTCGCGAATCGAGAGTCCCGCGGTACGCTTGGCGAGCCGCTTGCCTTCGGCGTCGACGACGAGCGGCGCGTGCGCCCAGGTCGGAGCCTGCCAGCCGAGCGCGCGGTAGAGGAGTAACTGACGCGCGGTCGAGAGAAGCAGGTCGGCTCCGCGGACGACTTCGGTGATGCCCATGGCATGGTCGTCGGCGACGACGGCGAGTTCGTAGGCGGGGAAGCCGTCCTTCCGCCAGACCAGGAAGTCGCCGAAGTCACGTCCGGCGACGAACGCCTGCGGGCCTTGGAGCGCGTCGACGAACGTGATGATCTCGCCGTCGGGCACGCGGAAGCGCCAATTGGTCGGGCCAGGTTCGCGAGCCTCGCGACCGGCTCCTAAGGGGGCGCGGAGTGCTGGAGGGAAAATAGGCTCGGCGTCGTCCTCGGCGTGCGGGGCGGTCAGGCTGCGTTCGACGTCCTTGCGGGACTTATCGCACGGATAGATCGCACCGGTCGCCTGGAGCTGTGACCAGACGTCGCGGAACCAAGGGAGGCGTTGCGACTGCACGTAAGGCGCATGCGGGCCGCCGACGTCGGGTCCTTCGGTCCATTTCAGTCCGAGCCAGCGAAGGTCTTCGATGGCGGCATCCGCGAACTCCGGTCGACAACGTCCAGCGTCGAGGTCTTCGGTGCGGTAGAGCAGGGTGCCCGCCGAGGCGCGGGCCGCGGCCAAGGCGAAAGTCCGTGCGTGGCCGACGTGCAGGTAGCCGGTAGGCGTCGGGGCTAGCCGTCCGCGGGTCATCAGAGCGGATTACCCGTGGGGATGAATTCCCACTTCACGCCGAACTCCGCGGCCACCGCGGTGGCGAGGGCCTTCACGCCCCAGGT
Source organism: Opitutales bacterium (assembly GCA_964202105.1). Classification (GTDB taxonomy): domain Bacteria; phylum Verrucomicrobiota; class Verrucomicrobiia; order Opitutales; family UBA953; genus UBA953. The sequence continues at coordinate 3,116 of CAXNHL010000177.1, forward strand.
CTCGGTCGCGTAGTGTCCGCAGGGATAGAGGTTCCAGCCCTGTTCATGGGCTTCGTTGAAATGTTCTTCGCGTAGCTCACCGGTGATGAGCGTGTCGCAACCCTCGGCCTTGAGATGCCCGAGGGCGCTGCGTCCGCTGCCGCTGAGGATGGCGATCTTCTTCGGCTTGGCGGAGCCGAACTCGATGCCCTTGTAGGTCTGCGGATAGGAGGCCTTCAGGCGCTTGCGTAGCGTGCTGCGCGGGATGCCGCGGCAGATGCAGGCGATCGGCAGGCCTTCGTAATCCACGAACCAGTCGACGACCTTGAGGCCGAGATCCTGGGCGATGAGGGCGTTGTTGCCGATGGCCGGATGGGCGTCGAGCGGCAGGTGGCTGGA
>CAXNHL010000178.1:0-3486 GCA_964202105.1 Opitutales bacterium
TCGCGGTTCACGAGATAGCGGACGTCATACACCTTCAGGCCGTCTTGGCCGGTCACCTGAGCGATGCGCACGTTCACGGCCACGCCATAGCGGAACGGCTTCACGACGAGCGTGGGGCCGCCGTAAGTGATGATGGCCGCCTGTTCGACGCCGAGCGGCACCTTCAGGCTGTCATCCTCCTGCAGGAACCACCACGCGGCGACGAGGGCCACGACGGCGGCCAAGCCCCAGAGGAGCCATCGGCGGAATGCGGACGACGAGGCGGTCATGCTCAACGGGCCGCACGGCTCGCGAAGCCGCGGTTCTTCAGGAAATAGGTCAGCCGGCCGAGGATCGGCGCGTCGGTACGCAGGCGGAGGTAATCGATGCCGAAGCGGCTGAGCTCGGCCTGCCAGCCGGAAGAATCGACCTGCCGACGTCCGCCGAAACCGACGAACCCGCGGCCGGACTCGGCTTCGACGCCGCGGATGAGGCCGGCGCCACGCAGACCCTGCTCCGCCGGGTCTTCGAGATGCAGGACGACGCAGTCATGCCGCTGGGCCAGCACCTGCAGCGCCGCGATGGCGTCAGGATCATGTAGGTCGCTCAGGACAATGACCGTCGTCCGCTTCACCAAGGACGGAGCGAGCTCGCGGGAGCGCACGGCGAGCGAGGTCTTCTCGGTGAAGTCATGCTGACGCAGCTGATGCGCCCATTCCATGACGACGTTCCGCGAAAGGGTCGGACGGACATGCAGTTCTCGGGCCCCGCAACCGAGCAGACCGACGGGAGTCACGGACGACTGGGCGGCTAGGCCGATACCGGTCGCGATGCGTACGGCCCAGGCATACTTGCTCAGGGGCTGCGACGTGACGCACATCGAAGCGGAGGTATCGAGCAGCAGATAGAGCGGGATCTGCTTGGTCTCGCGGAACTCCTTGACGTAGAGCTTGCCCAAGCGGGCCGAGACCTTCCAGTCGATGAACTTCACGGCATCGCCGGCGACATACGGACGCGACTGGACGAACTCCAGGCCGGCGCCATGGAACACGGAATCACGCTGGCCGAAATCCAGGCTGTTCGCGAGGCGCCGGACGGCGACTTCGAACTGCCGGCTGTCGACCGGATCGTGAGGTAATGTCCGCGGACGAAGCATGCGTTCAGCCCAAACCAGCGAGGATTCCTTCCAGCACCTTGGCGCCGGTCTGACCGGCGGCCGCGGCTTCATAGCTGACGCGGATGCGGTGCAGCACGACGTCCTCGGCGAGTTCGAAGAGGTCTTCCGGGGTGACGTAATCCCGACCGCGGATGACCGCACGGGCGCGGGCGGCGTTGACGAGCGCCAGGCCGGCGCGCGGACTGCAGCCGAAGTCGAGGTCCTTGGATTCGCGTGTGCGGCGGACGAGTTCGACGGAGTGGCGGAGGAAAACTTCGCTCACGTGGACGCCTTGGACGGCTTCCATCGCGGCGACGAGGTCGGCCTTGGTGCCCACCGGCGAATCATCGATCATGTCGAAGGCCGTCTTCGGGACCGCCCCGCCCTCTTCCTTGCGCAGGCCCATGCCCAGCTGGCGCTGAAGGATGTCCTGTTCCTCATCGCGATCCGGATAGCCCAGGCGATGGAGGAGCATGAAACGGTCAAGCTGGGCTTCGGGCAGTTCGAAGGTACCGGACTGCTCGACAGGATTCTGCGTCGCGATGACGAGGAACGGCGTCGGCAGGCGCATCGTCTGGCCGCCGAGGGTGACTTTGCGCTCCTGCATCGCCTCGAGCATCGCGCCCTGTACCTTCGGCGCGGCGCGATTGATTTCGTCCGCGAGGAGTAGGTTCGTGAAGACGGGTCCGCGGTGGATGCGGAAGTCACCGGTCTTCTGATCGACGACTTCCGAGCCGACGATGTCGGACGGCAGCATATCGACCGTGAACTGGATGCGACGGAAGTCCAAGGCGATGGCCTTCGCGACGGTGTTCACGAGGAGCGTCTTCGCCAAGCCGGGCATGCCCTGCAGGAGCAGGTGGCCGCCGGTGAGGAGCGCGATCATGACGCGCTCGACGACGATATCCTGGCCGACGACGACCTTGCCGACGCGCGTGCGGACGTCGGCGACGAACTGATGGGCAGCCTGCACGGCCGCGGGATTAGGATGTTGGCTCATGTCTTAAGGGGTAGGGGTAGGGATTGGGGTAGGTCCGTCTTTCTCAGCGGAGTTGGCGGAGCCATTTCTCGGCGAAGGATTTGAGGTCGGCTTCGGAGAGCGTGGTCGCACCGCCGAAGCAACCGGTCTGGACGCGTTCGATGTCCGCTTTGAGTTCGGCTTGCTGAGCGGAGCTGAACTTCACCAACGGGCTGGCCGCCAGCTTGCGGAGCAAGGCCACGACCGCGAAGCCGTCGATGGCGGCGGGTAGCTTGAAAACATCGCGGGCGCGCGGCGGACGCGGACCGGTGTTGCGAGGACGGAAGACAAGCCACCCGACGAAAATGGCGGCGACGGCGAGACCGACATACAGGTAGGTCAGGTCATCCTCGGCCACCGGCGCGACGTAACCCGCCCCGGCCGCGACTTTGACCCGGTCAAGGAGGACGGAATTCTTCGTCAGCACGACGGGGTCGATGTCCTGATAGGTCCGCCAGACGGTGGTCGCGTTCGCGGCCTTGATCGTCGGGAACGGCAGATCAGTCGACTTGTCGGCGGCGCGGATCGCGTCACCGTCGAGCGTCACCGACCAGCGTCGCTCCGTGCGCGGCGCGACCTGGTCACCCCAGGTATTGAGTTCCTTGACCATCAGCGGGTCGATGACCGTGACCTGACGCACCTTGGCCAAGGCGGCCAACGGGGCGAGGTCCAGGAGGTCGTCGAGTTCGGGCACCGTACCCGAGGCGGTCGCGGCGACTTCGAGGCTCAGGGAGCCGTTGATCGCAAACTGGCGCGTGTCCAGGGTCTGGGTGACCTCGATCTTGTCGGCTGGACGCGGGCTGGCCTTACCACTAGCGACCTTGAGCAGGGTCTCGGCGGAAGTCGCGGGAACGGTGACAGGTCCGCTCAGATCGATGAAGCGGAGCTCCATCTGCACCGGCGGGATCTTGTCGACGCTGGCGTCCTTGGCCCGCACGAGCACGTAAGCGAGCGTAGTCTCCTCCCAGCCCGGCCGGGCGGCCGGACGCGGCTTCACGTCAGGCGCGGCGAAGGTGATCGAGCGGATCTCGAAGAAGGGCGAAAGGCCTTCGGTGAGTTTCTTCTCGAACTCATCGCGCGGACCCTGCGCGTCGGCAGAACGCAGGGCCTGCGGACCCCTGCGCTTCGCGGCCGCGGCGGTCGCCGACGGGTCATTGCTCAGGTATTGTCCGAAACGGGCGACGCGGCCCATGGCCTCGGTGTGCACGACGCTGACGATGATGCCGAAGTCCTGCCCTGCCCCGACCGTGTTCGGGCCGTCGACGCGCGTCTGGACGCGGATCTCGCCGAGGAGCTCGTCGAGATAGTCCGCACGCTTCTTCAGTCCGAGCGA
>CAXNHL010000179.1:0-3453 GCA_964202105.1 Opitutales bacterium
TGTCCCCGTGCCCACGTGTCCCCTTGTCCCCTAATCTAAAAATGCCCTCCGTCACTCTCTGCATCCCCGCCCGCATCGCTTCCACGCGCTTGCCCCGCAAGGTCCTGCTCGATCTCGGCGGCAAGCCCGTCGTCCAGCATGTCTGGGAACGCGCCAAGCAGGTCCGTCAGGCCGACCGTGTCGTCCTCCTCACGGATTCCGAAGAAGTCGCCGGCATCGCGCGCGGTTTCGGCGCCGAGGTCCTGATGACCGATCCGGCCTGTCCTTCGGGCACCGCCCGCATGGCCAGCGTCATCGAGCACCTCCCCGGAGATTTCTTCCTCAACGTCCAGGGCGACGAGCCGTTCATCCAGCCTGATCTTCTCGACGGCCTGATCACGCGCTGGAAAGAGACCAAGTGCCCGCTGGTCACCGCGGTCTCGAAGATCCATGCGACCGAACGCCTGCTGGCGACAAGCGTGGTGAAGGTCGTGCGCGCCGAGAATGGCGAGGCCATCTACTTCTCGCGCAGCCCGATCCCGCATCTCCGCGGCGTCGATCCCACGGAATGGGTCACACGCCGTGACTACTGGGTCCACATCGGCGTCTATGGCTACGACCGCGCCACGCTCGCCGGCTACGCCCAGCTCAAGCCGACCGAGCTCGAAGCCGTCGAATCCCTCGAGCAGCTCCGCTTCCTCGCCCACGGCCTCACCTTCCAGACCGTCGTCACCGATTATCACCCCGTCGCCATCGATACCCCTGAGGATCTCGAAGCCGCGCGGAGGATGATGTGACTTCGAAAACATAGTTTCAGGTGGCAGGTGGCAGCCCCGGGACTCAGGTGGCAGGATAACTTTCACTCAAAGGGAGACCGGAAACCGGAAAGTTTGCTTCGGGCATTAGTAATAACCTCAGCCAATCATCCGGTCCCCCTTGGGTGTAGTCTTTCTCCCGCCACCCGCCACCTGAGGCCGCCACCCGCCACCTGAAACAGAAGTTACTACCCCTATCCCTACCCCCACCCCTTATTCTTTACCTCCCATGTCCACTCCCCTCCATTCCGCCCGCGCTCTCCTTCAGGCCGAAGCCTCCGCGCTCGCCGAACTCGCCACGCGTCTCGACGGCGCGTTCACGCAGACGATCGATCTCATCGCCGCGCATCCCGGCAAGGTCGTGCTCTGCGGCGTCGGCAAATCCGGCCTCATCGGCCAGAAGATCGCCGCGACGCTCTGCAGCACGGGCACGCCGGCCATCTTCCTGCACGCCGCCGACGCGGTGCATGGCGATCTCGGCATCCTGCAGCCCGGCGACCCGGTCATCCTGCTTTCGCGTTCGGGCACGACGGCCGAGCTGGTCCGCCTGATCCCGGTCCTCCGCTCCTTCAAGTCCCCGATCATCGCGATCGTCGGCAATACCCAGTCGCCGCTCGCCACCCAGGCGGACGTCGTCCTCGACATCGGCGCCCGCCCCGAAGCCGACCCGCTCGGTCTCGTGCCGACGACGAGCGCGCTCCTGACCCTCGCCCTCGGCGACGCGCTCGCCGCCGCGCTCATGACGAAGCGAGGCTTCGGTCCGTCCGACTTCGCCCGCTTCCATCCCGCCGGTCAGCTCGGCCGTAACCTTTCGCTTACGGTCGGCGAGGCCCTCCAGCCGCTCGAACGCTGCGCCGTAGCGAAGCCGGGCGACTCCCTCCGCGACACGGTCATCGCGATGACCCGTCACCCGCACGGCGCCGCCTGCGTGCTCGCGGCCGACGGCACGCTCGCCGGGCTCATCACCGATGGCGACCTCCGCCGCGCGCTCGGCCGGGGCGTCGACCTTAACTCTGCCCGCGCGGCCGACATCATGACGGCCAACCCGATCCGCGCCCACGCGCCCATGTCGCTCGCCGAAGCCGCGCGCATCATGGAAGACCGCCCCTCGCAGATCTCCGTACTCCCCGTCACCGACGCCGCCACCGGCCGCTGCCTCGGCCTCATCCGTATCCACGATATTTATCAGGCGGGGATTGTGTGATCAGAGGGCAGCGTGAGTTGATCGGTTGATTAGTTGGCCAGAAGAGAGTCAGCCAAGGGGAGACCGGAAACCGGAATGTTTGCTGCGGTCATGATTAATCGGATGTCAGGTGACGGCCACCGGGGCCTCGGCCTTTCGGGCGCCAGCCATTCGGCCTTCGGTAGCCGGCTCCAGATTCCTGCGGCTGATGGCTGAGATGCCGACGCCCGAGTCGCCGACTCCCGTGGCTGACACCCGTCACCCGAAATTAAATCCCCCAGCCAATCATTCCGGTCTCCGGTTTCCCTTTGAGTTCTTATCGCCCCCTCCGGCCAACTGGCCAACCGATCAACTGATCAACTCGGCCTCTCCCCCTTGTCCCCTGGCCCACGTGCCAGCGTGTTCCCTTGTTTTCATGCCCTCTCACTCCTCCCAATCCTCCTTCACCTCCCGTGAACGCGCCGTGATGATTCTCGCGGGTCTCGTCCTGGTCGTCGCGCCGTGGGGTTGGGCCGGCGTCGTGCTCTGGACGGTCGCCGCCGCGCTCGGTTTCGCCGCCGCCGCCTTCCTCGCCGTCTGTGTCGAGGCGCGCGCGCAGCGCATCGTGATGGCCGTCGCCTTCGTCGGCTTGCTGGCCGGGCTCACCGTCGCCGGCTCGGCCGGACATGAGGCGTTCACCTATCGCTGGCTCGACCACGTGTGCTTCCCTGCCGCACTGTTCGCCGGCTCTTCGCTCTCCTGGTTCCTGCTCTCGCGCGACCTCGTCTCGCGTCCGGCCGCCGAAGCGCGTGCCGAACTCCTCCGCTCGGTGCCGTTCTGGGCGGGCGTGACGCTCTTCGCGTATTTCGCGGTGCAGGATTTCAACGCCTGGGGTGTGGTCGTCGACCGCGAGGCCTTCTGGGCGGCGCAGGGCATGCCCGGCGTCGATGTCGGGCAGTTCGACGTCCGCCTGCAGGATTACGTGCGCTGGTTGCCTTCGGGACTCAACGCCCCGTTCTCCGCCGCGGACACCAAGCAGCCGCCGATGAACGCCTGGCGCCTGATGATGATCCTCGGTGCGCCGTGGCTCCTCCTGCTCGCGCTGCGCCACGGACTCCGCCGTCGCCGCGCTTATGTCACCCTCGGCTGGGTATCGGTGCTCGCCGCCCTCGCCGTCGGCGCGTTCGGGGTGCTCAACCAGAAATCCTACGGCACCATCCTCGGTTACCCGGTGCCTTATAACACCACGTGCTTCGGCACGTTCATGAGCCGTAACCATGCCGGCGTGTATCTCTACCTCCACGCGGCGATCGCCCTCGGCCTCACGCTCTGGCACATCCGCCGTGCGGGCGAGAACGTCCTCCGCGGCGGTCCGCACCTCGCCGCGGCGTTCGTCGCCTTCGCGCTCGGGCTACTCGCCGCGCTGACCAACAGCACCGCCGGCGCGGCGATCGCGCTGACCTTACTGATCGTCGCGCCATTGCTCGCCTTCTGGCT
>CAXNHL010000180.1:0-3441 GCA_964202105.1 Opitutales bacterium
GCTTTCGCCGGCCTCACCCTGGAGCAACTCAAAGGGAAGAAGTTGATTGATACGCGGGGAACGATTCGAAGCTAGAGGCCCGGAGGCCCAGAGGCTCGGTTGACCAGAGAGACAGCACTCAAGGGGAGACCGGAAACCGGAAAGTATGCTTCGGGCATTTTCTTGAAGGTGTCAGGTGCCGGCCACCGGGGCCTCAGCCCTTCGGGTGTCAGCCGTTCAGCCTTCGGCAGCCGGCTCCGGGTTCCCGCGGCTGATGGCCGAGATGCCGATACCCGAGTCGCCGACGCCTGTGGCCGACACCCGTCACCCGAAATTGGATACCCCAGCCAATCATCCGGTCTCCGGTTCCCCTTTGAGTTCTTGCCGCTCCCTCCGGCCAACTGGCCAACCGGCCAGCTAGTTTACCCAATCTGAGCCTCCGAGCCTCTGGTCAACTGAGCCTCTAATTTCCCAGCCCTCCTGTCCTCGGGCCCTCCAGCCCTCTAGCTCGGCTTCGTCTATTCAGTCCTCTATTCAGCCCTCGATTCAGTCATCGACTCAGTCCTCTAGGTTTCAGTGCTCCTCCCTCTCCTCCATCATCTCGGTCCGCGCTGGCTCCTCCGGCGTGCGCGCTGGGCGTGCGAGCGTCGACTGGGCGTCTGGGAATGGCGTTCGCCGATGCGCCCGTGGAAGGAATTCGCCGTCGGCTTCAACCCCGGCCGCTGGCGCACTCATTCTCCGCGTCTTCCGATCGCGCGATTGGATCGCACTCATCTCGCCCCGCAGCTCGAAGCCTGGTCGGTCGAGGCCGGCGCCACTCCCGTCGCCGAGTCCGACGCTTTCGCCCGCGGTTACGCCCGGGTCTTCTCGCACCAGCTCGTCGAAGTCGGTCGGCCGGATCGCTGGACCCGCAGCGTGCTCACGGGCTACTCTACGGACCCTTACGCTCACTGGTCCCGCCTGCGCGATAACGCCTCTGATGACATCAAGGGCGTCTGGGAACTTTCCCGCTTCAGCTTCGCCTTCCCGCTCGTCCGCGCCTGGTTGCGCGACGGCGATGATCGTCACGTCGAACTCTTCTGGTCCACGCTCGAGGACTGGATGACGCGTAATCCGCCGAACCGCGGACCCAACTGGATGTGCGGCCAGGAAGCCGCCTTCCGCCTGATCGCCGTCACGTTCGCCGTCCAGGCTTTCCGGGATCACCCGGCCTCGACGGATGAACGGCTGACCCTCGCCGCCCGCCTCGCCGATGCCACCGGCCGGCGCATCGCCTTTCATCTCGACTACGCCCTGTCGCAGAAGAACAACCACGGCATCGCGGAAGCGGTCGGCCTCCAGACGATCGGTACGTTCTGGTCGATCCTCGGCGGTTCGGCTCACTGGTATCAAGAAGGCCGGGCCGCTCTCGTCGCGCAATGCGCTGAGCTCATCGCACCCGACGGCGGTTTCAGCCAGCACTCTACCAATTACCATCGGTTGCTCCTGCAGCTCCTGACCTGGTCCGAACTCGTCGAACGCACCGTCAGCCGTTATGCTTTGCCGGAGTCCGTCCGCGAGCAGGCCGTCGCTTCGACCGACTTCCTGACGAAGCTCATGGAGTCCGACGGCACCGTGCCGCGCTATGGCGCGGATGATGGGGCCAACCTTTTCCCGTTCGGCGGCGGCTTCGAAGATTTCCGTCCGGCCGTCGGCGCGGCCCTGGTCCTCTTCAAAGGCGAACGCCTCCCCGCTGGCCCTTGGGACGAGACCGCCTTGCTCTTGCTCGGTCCGCTCGCGGCGAGCGCCGAATCGGTTCCACACGCGGCGGTCGAATGCCGTGACTCCGGCGTCTATACTTTCAGGCATGGTCGCGGTACGCTCTTCTTCCGGGCGCCGTCCGCCTTCCGCACGCGCCCCTCGCAGGCCGACCAGTTGCACGTCTCGCTCCGTTGGGACGGCGAGTGGATCACCGAAGACCCGGGCACGTATTCATACAACGCCCCGGGTGGCTGGGGTGGCTTCGCCGGCTCGCGCTTCCATAATGTCGTCACCGTCGGCGACTTCGATGCCATGCGTCGCGTCGGACGGTTCCTCTGGCTGCCGTGGGTGGGTTGCGAGGTGCGTAATTACTTCAAGAGCATGCAGGCCTCGCACCTGGGCTTCCCGGGTTTCAAATCCCAGCGTCGGGTAATCAAGATCGCGAACGGTTTCGTGATCATCGATCGGATGAGCGGCCTCGTGAAGCAGGAAGGCACATGCACGCTCCGCTGGCATGGACGCCGCCGGGCCGGCCTCGAGCAGCTCACCGTCGCGTGCTCCGCGCCCTCGACGGAAGAATATGTCACCGGATTGCCCGACGGCGGGGAAGGGTGGCACTCGACGCATTACGGCTCGAAAGAACCCTCTTGGTGCCGCCGCATCACCGCGACCGGGAATGATATCACCTTCGTCACCGCCATCGGTTGTTCCCTGCGCCTCGAAGCCAAAAGCCTTTATGCCGACGGGGAAGAGTATCCGCTCGAGTAAATCGCTTTAGGAAAGTGCAAAAGTGCAAATCGGCCTGCGGCCTGTGCAAAGGTGCAAAAGTGAAGACAGAGTATTGAGTATGGAGTATCGAGTATCGGGGGAGTGCTTGCCTTGCGGTAGGGTTGAGCGGCCCGCTCAACCGGTAGGGATGCGATGACATCGCATCCGTTAGGCACCAGGGCGGACGCGATAGTGATCACGTCCCTACCTCGAGACACCTGAAAGATTTTCTTACCCCTACCCCTGACCCTGTCCCTACCCCTAACTTCACCTTTGCACTTTTGCACAGGAGCTCTGCTCCGATTTGCACCTTTGCACTGCCTTTTCTTCGCTCCCCTTTTCCCCGTGTCCCCGTGCCAGCGTGTCCCCTAATCTAAAAATGCCCTCCCTCGCCCTCATCGTCGGTACGCGCCCCGAGTGCATCAAGCTCGCGCCGGTGTTCGCCGAGCTGCGTCGTGCGGGCAAGGTGCGTCCGTTGCTGGTCTCGACCGGCCAGCACCGCGAACTGCTTGATCAGGCGCTGGGGTCTTTCGGCCTGAAGCCCGATGTCGATCTCGGCCTGATGACTCCCGGCCAGTCGCTCCCGGAACTTTCTTCGCGCGTACTCACGGGCGTCTCCGCCTGGCTCGCCGAAGCGAAACCTTCCGCCGTCCTCGTCCAAGGCGATACCACCACCGTGCTCGGTGCCGCGATGGCTTCTTTTTACGCCGGTATCCCCGTCGGCCATGTCGAAGCCGGCCTACGCACCGATGACCTCCGGTCGCCGTTCCCTGAGGAGATGAACCGTCGGGTCACCTCCACGCTGACGCGCTGGCATTTCTGTCCGACCGAAGGAGCTAAGGCCAATCTCGTCCGCGAGGGTATCGCCGTGGCGAACTGTCACGTCACCGGCAATACCGTCATCGACGCCCTGCTCGCCACCCGCGCGAAGATCGGCGGACTCGAGGCGGCCTC
>CAXNHL010000181.1:0-3407 GCA_964202105.1 Opitutales bacterium
GCCCTCAAGGGCGCGAAGATCCAGTACATCACGGTCCAGAACTGGTCCGCCAACGTCTTCAACCTCGTGACGAAACGCGGCGTGGCCGAAGAGGACGCCGAAGTCCGCTGGATCGATTGCAACATCGGTTCCCGCCTGACGATGAAGTATCCCGGCGTGGTCCTGCGCGGCAAGCGCGCCCGCGGCGAGGTCCTCTCCATCGCCTTGGCCAACGACGGCCAGCACCAGGACACCGGCGCGAAGATGATCCACGCAGCTGACGACACGACCTCGAACATCATCGCGAAGTCCATCTCCGTCGGCGAAGGCCGCTCGACCTACCGCGGCCTGGTCCACATCCCGAAGACCCTCTCGAACTGCCGCAACAATACCGAGTGCGACGCCTTGCTCATCAACGAGCACAGCCGCACCGACACCTACCCGGCGATCTCCGTCCGCGGCCGCAAGAACTCGGTCCAGCACGAAGCGAGCGTCTCCAAGGTGTCGGCCGAGCAGATCTTCTACATGATGCAGCGCGGCCTGTCCGAAGGCGAAGCGATGTCCCTCGCCGTGAACGGGTTCGTCAACGACCTGGTGAAGGAATTCCCGATGGAATACTCCGTCGAGCTGAAACGCCTGATCGAACTGCAGATGGAAGGATCCGTCGGATGAACGCCGTCGCCTCCGCTCCCGCCGGCGTCCTCGACGTCGCCCTGCAGTCCGCCGAGACCGCGCACTTCCGCGCGCAGGATTGGTTCGCCGTCCTACGTCAGCAGGGCTGGCACACGTTCCAGTCGCTACCGATGCCCACGCGCGACAACGAAAAGTGGCGCTTCTCCGACGCCCGCACGCTCTCGCTCGACGGCTACGCGCCCGCGCCGGCTCCGACCGCCGCCCAGGCCGCCGATCTCATCGCGCGCTCGCGCCTAATCGCCGACGCCGCGGGCCTCATCGTCCACGTCGACGGCCATTGCGTGCTCAAGCCGACGCTCTCCGCCGAGCTCGTCGCCCAAGGCGTGGTCTTCGAATCCCTCGAAGACGCCGTCCGCAATCGCCCTGCCCTGCTCCAGGAACACCTCCTGAAGCATCCCGTGCTCCTCGGCGGCGACAAGTTCGCCGCGCTCCACCGCGCGTGGCTCCGCGCCGGCTACGTCCTCCACGTCCCCAAGGGCGTCGAGGTGAAGCAGCCCTTCGTCTCCGTCACCTGGACGCTCACCGACGGCGTCGCGGTCTTCCCGCACGCCCTCATCATCGCCGGTGAACGCGCCAAGGCCGACCTCCACGACTTCCACCTCGCCGCCAAGGCCGACCAGCGCGCCCTTGCGATCTCCGCCGCCGACATCCATGCCGGCACGGGCTCGCAGGTCCGCCGCCTCGCCGTCCAGGCCTGGGGTTCCGCCACGCAGTCCTTCCAGGTCGACAACACCTGCGGCGGCCGCGACGCGGTCATCAGCTCCGTCAACGCCGCCGTCGGCTCCCGTCGCGCGCGGCTGGAGAATTGCGTGCGCATCGACGGCCCCGGCGCCGACGTCAGCCTCTTCGGCATCTCGGTGGCCACGGGCGAACAGGAGTTCGACCAACGCACGTTGCAGATCCACGCCGCCGGCCACGCGAAGTCGGACCTACTCTTCAAGAACGCCCTGCTCGGCAAGGCGCGCACGATCTTCTCGGGCCTCATCAAGGTCGCCCCGGACGCCCAGCGCACCGACGCCTACCAGACCAACCGCAACCTCCTGCTCTCGCCGGACGCCGAAGCGGATTCGCTTCCGGGCCTCGAGATCGAAGCCAATGACGTGAAGTGCTCGCACGGCGCGACGACCGGCCAGATCGACGCCGCCGAACTCTTCTACCTGCGCGCCCGCGGCATCCCGCTCGCCGTCGCCCAGGAGCTGCTCGCGCAGGGCTTCCTCGAGGAAATCCTCGCCAAGGTCGGCCACGAAGAGGCCAGCGCCGCGGTGCGTGAGATGCTCCGCCTCAAATTCCACCAAGCCTGAACATGAGCGAAGACACCACTGGCCAGCGCCACACGCCCAGCCCCCACGACCGCGTCCTTGCGCGCGATGTGCAGGCGACGGTCATCCCCGCCGGCGAACCCGCCGTGCTCCCCGCGGGCACGAAGGTCACCATCACCCACCGCCTCGGCGGCAACTTCACCGTCGTCTGCGATACGGGTATGTTCCGCATCAAGGGCTCCGACGCCGACGCGCTCGGCGAAGAAGTCCCGTCCGACGCCACGGAGAACGAAGGCAAGACCGACGCCTATGGTTCCGTCGGCACGGCCGAACACCCCGGTCACACGGGCAAGCCTTCCGACGAAGCCGTCTGGGACAGCCTCAAGAAGGTCTTCGATCCGGAAATCCCCGTGAACATCGTCGACCTCGGCCTGGTCTACTCGCTGAAGGTCGAGCCCCTGGATAATTCGCCCGACCGCCACAGCGTCGTCGTCTCGATGACCCTTACCGCCCCCGGTTGCGGCATGGGACCTGTCATCGCCGAAGACGCGCGTAATCGCGTGCTCGGCGTCCCGGGCATCAACCAGGCCCGCGTCGACATCGTCTGGGATCCGCCTTGGACCCAGACCATGATCTCCGAGGACGGCAAGATGCAGCTCGGGTTGATCTGATTCAGGGCTAGGGCCAGAGCCAGGGCTCGGGCTAGAAAATGCTCCTAACATCGTCCGCCACCCGGCGGACGTTCTGTTTTCCAACATTACCTACCCCTACCCCTGCCCCCACCCCTACCCCTTGCTCTCTGCCCACTTGCCCTTGGGCCTGTTTTCCTAACCTTACGGGAACCCCCACCATTCCCCAAGGTCACCCTACCATGGCTTCTACCCCTGTCCGTCTCCTTTCCCTCTTGGGCGCCGCCCTGCTGGCCGCCGCCCCGGCCGCCCGCGCCGCCGACGCCTTGCCTGAGGACGTGCGCTTCCAGACCGAGACGCTGCTCACCGGCCTCCCGCAGCCGATGCACCTCGAGTTCGCACCCGACGGCCGTCTCTGGTTCAACGAATACGCCGGCGCCCTCAAGATCTACGACCCGAAGACCAAGCGCGTGAAGCTCGTCGCCGAGATGGAGATCTTCAAGTCGCAGGAGAACGGCTTCCTGGCCTTCGCCCTCGATCCGAAGTTCGCGCAGAACGGTTGGATCTACCTGATCTACTCGCCCGTCGGTTTCGATGGCCAATACCTCTCCCGCTTCCAGGTGAAGGACGACCAGCTCGTCGCCGGCAGCGAGAAGCTCATCCTGAAATATGAAGAACAGCGCCTGCAGTGCTGCCACCACGGAGCGACGCTGAAGTTCGGCCCGGACGGCTGCCTGTATTTCTCGACCGGCGACAACACCAGCCCGTTCGGCGACAGCAAGGGCTACGCCCCGCTCGACCAGCGCCCCGGCAAGGAGCCGTGGGACGGCCAGCGCACTTCCGCCAA
>CAXNHL010000182.1:0-3399 GCA_964202105.1 Opitutales bacterium
GCGAAGGCGCCGGAGCTCATGGCCTCGGGGTGGATCACCTGGAAGAAGAAGGCGCAGGCCTGCTTCTCGCCGGGGACGTGCGTGCGGCTGCGGATGGTCGGGAGCGAGCCGCCGATGTAGCCGGCGACGATCTCATTGATGAGCGAGAGACCGTAGCCCTTGTGCGCACCGAAAGGGATGAGCGAGACCGCTTCGTTCGGGTCGAGGGTGACCTTGCCGTCCTTGTCCACGGCGGCGTCGGGCGGGAGCATCTTACCTTCACGCTTGAGCACCTGGACGCGGCCCATGGCGATGACGGAGGTGGCCCAGTCGATCACGATCGGGAAACCGAGCTCCTTGGTCGTCGGGAAACCCCACGAGTGCGGATTGGTGCCGAGCGTCGGGAACTTGCCCTGGAAGGGGACGACTTCCGCGAGCGTGGCGGTGCAGTTCGTGTAGGCGAGGTAACCGCGCTTGGCGGCTTCCATCACGTAGCCGCCGCCCCAGAGGTAGTGGAAGGCGTTGTCGACGGAGACCGTACCCACGCCGTATTTGTCGGCGAGCTCGATGCAGCGCTCGATGGCGTCGACGGCGACGGCCTGGCCGAGCTTCTGGTGGGCATCCCAGACTTCAGCGGCCTCGAAGCGCGTGGCCTTCTTGGTGACGGTGGCGTTGGGCGTGCAGCCCGGGACCTTGGCGCCCGAGCCGAAGAGCTCGTCGAGGTGGAGGGCCTTCAGCGCGTTGTGCGTGCGGATGCCGTGGTGCGTGGCCATGCTGGCCATCTGGGCGGCCTGCGCCGATTCCTTGGCGCCGAAGCCGCGCTTGACGTAGGCGGCGGTGACGAGCGCCTCGTGGGCGGCGCGGGGGACGACGTGGAAGACTTCGCTCATGGGTAAGGTTTCGGCGGGGAGATTAGACGACCTTCTTCACCGCGACTTCTGGGTTGATCTGGGCGAGCGGCTTTTCGCCGTGCATCGCGCGGATGAGGTTGGTGACCGCGGCGACGGCCTGGCGCTGGACGCTCTCGGCGGTGCGGGAGCCGATGTGCGGCGTGACGACGCAGTTCGGGAGCTTGGTGAGCGGGTGGTCGGCGCGCGGCGGTTCTTCGTCGAGCACGTCGGTGCCGTAGCCGCCGACCTGGCCGGATTTCAGCGCGGCCGCGATGTCGTCGGTGTGGACGATCTCGCCGCGGGCGCAATTGAGGATGAGCACACCCTTCTTCATCTTAGCGATGTTCTCGGCGCGGATCAGGTCGCGCGTCTCGGGCGTCAGGTTGGTGTGCAGCGAGAGGTAGTCGGAGACGCCGAAGACCTCGTCCATCGTGGCGGCGCGCTTCACGTCATACTGAGCGGCGAACTTGTCGTCCCAATAGAGGTCGAAGCCGACGACCTTCATGCCGAAGGCGCGGGCCCGGATGGCGACTTCCTTGCCGATGCGGCCCATGCCGATGATGCCGATCGTCTTGTCGAGCAGCTCATGGCCCGTCTTACGCTTCCAGCCGCCGGAGCGGGTGGAATCGGTGTGGAAGTAGAAGTTCTTCTCCATGGCAAGCAGGAGGAGGAAGGTGTGTTCGGCGACCGTGGTGTGGTTGACGCCGGGGGTGAAGAGCAGGGGGATGCCCTTGGCGGTGAGGGTCTTCACGTCGATCTTATCGACGCCGATGCCGTATTTCGAGACGACCTTGAGGCGGGGAAGGGCTTTTTCGATCACCGCGGCGGTGATCATGTCGTCGCCGCAGATGTAGCCGTCGAACTCGCCCATCAGCGCGAGCGTGTCTGCTTCGTTGAGCGGACCGCGGGCGGTGACGACTTCCCAGCCCGTTTCAGCCAGCAACTTATGGTGTTCGCCGGGGGTGTCCTGGAAGGAGGTGGTCGTGAGGAGGATGCGAGGCTTCGTCATGGGAATATTCTCTTCAATTACTGGCTTTATGGCGGGGGTCCGTCAACAGGACTTCTGGGGTGGACTTACCCGAAAATCGGCGTTTGTGTTGGCCGATACCCTCTTATGACCGAAGCCTTAGGAAAAATCGGTAACAAGCGCTGGATTATTTGCGCGCTGCTGTTCTTCGCCGCCACGATCAACTATATCGACCGCCAGGTCATCGGCTTGCTGAAGCCTGCCTTGGAAAAGGAATTCGGCTGGGATGAGCGGACCTATGCCGCGATCGTCTTCAGCTTCCAGTTTGCCTACGCCATCGGGATGCTGCTCTCGGGTCGCATCATCGACCGCATCGGTATCAAGAAGGGCTTCATCATCTTCGTCGGCCTGTGGAGTCTGGCCGCTATCGGGCATGGTTTCGCCCACCTGCTGCCGGCCTTCAGCCTCCCCTGGATGCAGATCGATGCCAAGACCGGCTTCGCCTTCGTGACGCTGACCGGTGCCGCCGCTGGCTTCGCCCTGATGCGTTTCCTTCTCGGTCTCGGCGAGGCGGGTAACTTCCCGGCCTCGATCAAGGCCACCGCTGAGTGGTTTCCCAAGAAGGAGCGTGCTCTGGCTACTGGTATCTTCAATTCAGGCACCAACATCGGCGCCCTGGGCGCGCCCCTTATCGTGCCGTGGATCGCGGTGACTTGGGGTTGGCAGTGGGCCTTCATCATCACCGGCGCCATCGGCTTCGTCTGGGTCGTCTGGTGGGCGATCGCCTACCACAGCCCACGCGAGCACCCGACCATTACCGCGGCCGAATTGGCCCATATCGAGTCCGATCCGCCCGACGAACAGGGCAAGGTCAGCTGGTTGAGCTTACTGAAGTTTCGCCAGACCTGGGCCTTCGCCATCGGCAAGTTCATGACGGACCCGGTCTGGTGGCTGTACCTCTTCTGGATCCCGGGCTTTTTGAACAAACAGCACGGCGTCGACCTCAAGAACATCGGTCTCCCGCTCGTCACGATCTACCTGATCGCCGACGTTGGCAGCATCGGCGGCGGCTGGATCTCCGGTCGCCTGATCAAGGCGGGCTGGACTATCAATGCGGCCCGTAAGACCGCGATGGGCATCTGCGCCGTCAGCGTGGTCCCGATCGTCTTCGTCAACGATGTCGGCATGTGGCCGGCGGTCTTGCTGGTGTCCCTCGCCGCGGCTGCTCACCAGGGTTGGTCTGCCAACATCTTCACCCTCGCCTCCGACATGTTCCCGCGCAAGGCCGTCGGTTCGGTCGTCGGCATCGGCGGCATGGCTGGTGCGGTCGGTGGCATGCTCTTGGCCTTCGTGGTCGGCGAAGTCCTCCAGCGCACGGGCTCCTACGCGATCCTCTGGTTCATCGCCGGTTCGGCCTACCTTATCGGCCTCCTCATCATTCACGTGCTCGTGCCTCGCATGGAGCCGGTGAAGATGGAGGATATCGCCGAAGCCGAGACGAAGTAAGCTTCGCCGACTCGGTAAAAGAAAAGGGCCCCGTGACGGGGCCCTTTTTATTGGCGT
>CAXNHL010000183.1:0-3380 GCA_964202105.1 Opitutales bacterium
GGCTTGAATTCGTCGACGGTCACGCCGTGCACCCAGACGTTGGTCGGCAGGTCGCCTTCGAGCCAGGTGGAGACGAGCGATTCGAGCTCATGCGTCGGCGCGCCGTGGGCGAGCATGAGCGCTTCGCAGCAGCGCTTGCCGCGGCGGGAGGGATCGAAGAAGCAGAGGACGTTGACCTTGGCTTCGAGCGCGGCGGCGGCCTCGGCGGCCGGGCGGGCGGCGAGGACGACGAGTCGGCACGGATAGCGCTGGGCGAAGCGGATGGCTTCGTCGAAACGGGCCTGTGCGTCGGCGGGCGTGACGCCAGCGCCGAACATCAGCACCAAGTTCATCTGCGAGGCGCGCGCGGCGTCCTCGCCTTCGTCGGCCCACGCCTTGTCCAGCGACGGCAGGACGGCGGAGATCTTGGCCGGGAAGCCGGGCAGCGCGTCGATCAGCGGATGGGCCATGATCAGCGGCCGGCGTTGCGCCAGGCGTGTCCGTGCGCGGCCAGCAGGGCGTCACCGCCCGCCGGACCCCAGGAACCGGAGGCGTAGGTCTCCATGCCCGCGCGACCCTGCTGCTGCCAGCTCCGGAGGAGGGGCGTGAACAGGCGCCAGGAGGCTTCGGTCTCGTCGCCGCGGATGAACAGCGTGCGGTCGCCGACGATGCCGTCGAGGATCAGGCGCTCATACGCTTCGGGCGTGTTGGAACCGTAAGTGGTGGCGTAGCGGAAGCTCAGGCGGACCGGCTGCGTGCGCGGCTCGAGGCCGGGCACCTTGGAATTGAGGACGAGCGTGGTGCCTTCGTCGGGCTGGATCTGGATGACGAGGCGGTTCGGAGCCAGGTCGTAGCGGGCGTCGCCGGCGAAGAGGCCGGACTCGGGCTGCTTGAACTGGATCGCGATCTCGGAGACGCGGCGGGCGAGGCGTTTGCCGGAGCGCATGTAGAACGGCACGCCGGACCAGCGACTGTTCTCGATGGAGAAACGGAGCGCGCAGAAGGTCTCCGTGGCGGAGTCCTGCGGGATGTCCTTCTCGCCGAGGTAACCCGGTACCTTCTCGCCGCCGGAGAGGCCTTCGGCGTATTGGGCGCGGACGGCGTCGGCGTTGGCGCCGAGACGCAACGGCTGGATGGACTCGAGGAGCTTGACCTTCTCGTCGCGGATATGCTCGGCGGAAAGGGAACGCGGCTGTTCCATCGCGACGAGCGCGAGGAGCTGCATGGTGTGGTTCTGCAGCATGTCGCGCGTGGCGCCGCTGCCGTCGTAATATCCGCCGCGGGTGCCGACGCCGAGTTCTTCGGCGACGGTGATCTGGACGTGGTCGACATGGCGACGGTTCCAGAGCGGCTCGAAGATCGGGTTGGCGAAACGCAGGACGAGGAGATCCTGGACGGTCTCCTTGCCGAGATAGTGGTCGATGCGGAAGATCTGCGACTCGCGGAAGTTGCGGGCGGCGACGGCGTTGAGGTGGACGGCGGAGTCGAGGTCCTTGCCGAACGGCTTCTCGATGATGACCTTGCTTTCGAGTTCGGTGCCGATGCCGCGGCCGGCGAGGCCGGACTGACCAAGGTTCTCGAGGATCGGCTCGAAGACCGAGGGAGGAGTCGAGACGTAGAAGACCAGCTGGAGCGGACGACCGGCACGCTTCTCAGCGGCGGCGATCTGCTCCTTCAGGGCGGCGTAGGCCTTGGGGTCGTCGTAACCACCGGCCTGATAGGAAGTGTTATCCTGGACGCGCTGCCAGATGTCGGGGCGGAACTCGCGGCGGGAGAACTTCTTGATGTCGGCGGCCGCCTGGGTGCGGAACTCGGCGTCCGGCACGGGCTTACGGCCGAAGCCGATGAGGTGGAAGTCAGCCGGCAGGAGGCTGTCGACCGCCAGGTTGTAGAGGGCGGGCAGCAGCTTGCGGGCGGCCAGGTCGCCGGAGGCGCCGAAGATGACCACGCAGGTCGGCTGGGCGCCGCGGTGCTTGCTCAGGCCGGAGAGGAACGGATGACGGTCGGTGTCGGACATCGGAGTCTAGAAGCGGCGACGCCCGAAGAGGACTTCGCCACGGTGTTGAAGGAGGCGGACGGTGCCTTTCTTGCAAACCAGAACTTCCACGACGTCGAAGCGCGTATGACACGCACCCCCGATCTGACGGAGCCAAGCGCCGGCGGCCCGCCGCAAAGCCCGCTTTTTCCGTCGATTCACCGCCCAATACCCTTCCCCGCCCTCGTCGGCGTGGCGGGTCTTGACCTCCACGAAGACAAGCACCTCGCCCTCGAGGATGACCAAGTCGAGCTCGTCGCGGCCATGACGCCAGTTGACCGCGAGGCAGCGGCCGCCTTGTCGGCGGTAATACGCCTCGGCTTGGCGTTCGCCCCAGGCGCCGAAATCGGCCGGAGGCGGACGGCCGACCCACCACGCGCGCAGGGCCTCACGAAGTTCGTGCCAAAACATGTCCGATGAGACCTAAAAGGCCGCTTTTCGACCACCCTGCGCTGGAGGGGTTCTTGACCTAGGGAACCCTAGGTGCCTTTCTCTGTCCTTACACCCCACACCCATGCGTCTCCTCACCCTCCTCGCCCTCGCCGCCGCGGCCTGCGTCAGCGCCGAACCGATCCCGGAATCCTTCCGCCAGAACGGTTGGTTCGTCGGCGCCCAAGCCTACACCTTCAAGGAGTTCTCCTTCTTCGAAGCCATCGCCAAGACCAAGGAAGCCGGCGGCAACGTCATCGAACTCTTCCCCGGACAGGCTGTGAAGCCTGGCTCGAAGGAGAAGACCCACCACTCCATGACCGAGGCCACCATGGCCGAGATCAAGGCCGAGCTGGACCGCCAGGGCGTCCGCGCCGTGAACTACGGCGTCGTCGGCGCGAAGAACAAGGAAGAGGTCTACGCCATCATGTCCTTCGCCAAGAAGATGGGCCTCTACGCCGTCTGCACCGAATCCACCGAGCAGGTCGCCCATTGGGAATCCGCCGCCCAGGAGTTCGATATCAAGGTCGCCTTCCACGAGCACGGCACCCGGATCACCAAGGACGGCAAGATCGACACCAAGTATAAGGTCTGGGATCCCCTCTACATCCTCGGCGTCGTCGAAAGCCGCGACTCCCGCATCGGCGCCTGCGCCGACATCGGCCACTGGGCCACTTCGAACCTGAGCTCCGTCTGGGCGATCAAGGTCCTCGAAGGCCGCATCGTCAGCGTGCACCTCAAGGACAAGTCCGAGTTCGGCCACAAGGCCACCGTCGTCGTCGCCGGCAAGGGCGTGGTCGACGTGGACGGCTGCCTCAAGGAACTCATCCGCCAGAAGTTCGACGGCCATATCTCCGTCGAGCACGAAGCCGACTGGAAGGACAGCGTCCCGCAGGTGAAGCATAATATCGATTTCGTCAAAGCTCACGCGAAGTAA
>CAXNHL010000184.1:0-3345 GCA_964202105.1 Opitutales bacterium
CGGCCCATGGCCTCGGTGTGCACGACGCTGACGATGATGCCGAAGTCCTGCCCTGCCCCGACCGTGTTCGGGCCGTCGACGCGCGTCTGGACGCGGATCTCGCCGAGGAGCTCGTCGAGATAGTCCGCACGCTTCTTCAGTCCGAGCGAGAACGGGTCATCCTTCGTGACCACGAGCGTGGCGGCGAGGTAGCGATACTTCAGGTCCTCGTGCAGCGGGTTGTTCTGGTCGTTGAGGCGGGCGTTCAGCGTCTTCGCGAGCTGACCCATGTGCGTGCCCGCGAGCCGGCCCGGCAGCGCCTGGATGGCGGCGCGGATGCGGCCGAGGGCCGCGCGGTTGAGCGGCTTGCCGAGATTGACCTGGTTGTTGCCTCCGACGCCGAGCACGGCGTTGAACCAGCTCAGGTAAGGGTCGATGGACTGCTCATTAGGCTGCAGGCGGACGGCCTGACGGCCGTAGGCATCGGCGGCGCGCTGGAAGTAGTCCTGCGAACGCAGGGTCTTCTCCTTGGCGGCGACGAGGCGCTTGGCGGGCTCGGTCGGAGCGAGGTCCTGGAAGCTCTCGAAGTCGGCCCAGTCATTCAGGACGACAGCGCCCAGCAGCAGCGCCTTATAGGCGTCCGGTCGGTCGGCCTGCCATTCGTCGATCAGTTTCAGCAGCGAGGCATAACCGGCCGTGGCCATCGCGTAAGTCTGGGCCTCGTTGCGACGGGTGAGCCCGCCGCGCTGGACGGCGACGAGGCGCCAGCGATCGCCGAGGTTGGCATGCATCTTCTGGGCGAGCAGGAAGAACACCTGCTCATCCATCTTGGCGGTCGGACCGAACACGCGCTCGATATGCGTGTCGCGGTAGGCCTCGGCATTGCTGTAAGCCAGATCGAAGGTGTTGACGACCTTGCTCTGGTCGCGCGGCGCGACGCCGGCCTGACGGAAGAGCGCCATCATGCGGGCGAGGCTGTCGATGTTCCGCTCCATCATCACCGGGGTCACGGGGATGCGGGCGTCCTCGGGCAGGCCATAACGGGCGCGCAGTTCAGCGGGCAGCTGGGGATTATGGGCCTGACCCCAGGCGAGCAGGAAATCCTCGGCCAAGGCGACGCCCGCGGCCGGATGACGACGCGCGAGCTCGGTGATACGGTCCGCGGCGAGTTCGAAGTTAGCGCTGACGATGACCGCGCGGGCGAGGGTCGCGTCGAAGCGGGCACGCAGGTCAGGCGACAAGGCGGCGAGCCACTTGCCGGCGGGCGCCAGCTGGAGCATCTCCTCCGGATCGATATCGTTGGCGCCATTACGGCTATTGGTGCGACGCGCGCCGCCGGACTGACGGCCGAACGACTGCTCGACCTCGGCCATCCAGGATTCCGCCATCAGGCCGAGGACCTGCCGCCATTCGCCGCCGGCGTCGTCGACGTGCTCGGCGATGAGGTTGGCCAGCACCGTCTGAGCGCGCAGATTATCCATACGCTGTGCGGCGGATGCGCCGCTTTCGTTCTGAATCTTGCGCGAAAGGCCTCCGACCACTTTGAGCGCGGCGTCGGGTTGCGACTTGATGAGTTCGGCGAAGGTGCCGCCGAGCACGGCCGGCGAGACCTGCGTGAGCACGCGGAGCATCTCGCCCGCGGCCTTGCTGCGTTCCCAGTCGCTGGTTTTCTTCTCCGAACGGAGGATCGCGACGTTGTCGCTCCAGATACGCGAGATCTGGTCACGCTGGGCGATCTCGGTGGCTTGTTCCGCCGCCAAGAAGGCCGCGATCTCCTGTCGGAGGCCTTCGTCGGCGACCTGATCCAGGTCGGCGCCGGCGGGCAGATACTGGCGGGCGAGGTCACGGAAACCACCGGCGAGCAGGACGCGGCCGGCCGCGAGGCGGCGGGCGGGATCCTTGCCGCCGAGCTTCTCGGTGCCGCGCGTCAGACGTTCGGCGACCCAGAAGCTTTCGTTGGGCGCGACGATCTGGCCGAGCATCTGGCCGAGTTTGCGGAGTTCGAGGTCGGTCAGGTCGCCGGGGCCGGCGTCGGCGAGGGCGAAGACATCCTCGAGCCGCACGCCGCTCTTCGGGCGTTCGGCGAGGTCGTTCAGCATCTTATCGTAGATGCCGCGACCGAGTTCGGGCGGCAGCGAGGCGAGCTCCGCGCGGACCTGCGCCCAGTCGCCGAGGCGGAAGGCCGAGAGGAAGCGGGCGTCGGCGCCGGCGCGGGCGTCGGGTCGCGCCGACTTCTCCATCGCCGCGAAGACCTCGCTGAGGTCGCGCGAATATCGATGGCGAAGCAGGCGTTCGTATTGCTGCTGCGTCTTGGCGTCGAGCGGCGCGGCCTGCTGGGCGGAAAGCGTCACGGCGCACGCGAGCGCGGCGCAGAGGAACGGACGGAGGAGTCTCATGATGTTTTTATGTAAAGGGTTCAGGAACCGTTGTCGGGAATCTTGCGGGCTTCTTCGAAGACCTTGCGGTCGTCCGCCTTGGTGGGCTTGCCCTTCGGTTCGGGACCGGCGAGGAGCGCGGCGGCGGCCTTGGCCTTCTTCGGCCCAGGCTTGCCGGCGGCTTCGACCTGCAGGGCGGCTTCGAGATTCTGCTGCTTGCCGGCGCCGATGCCGGTGACGCCCTCGACGGGCTTGATACCGCCGGCGGCGGGCTTCACGCCTTCAGGCGGCTTCACTCCCTTGACGCCGGCGAGGCCCTTGGCGGGCGGGGGCGGGGGCGTGGCCTTCGTCCCGGCGCCCTTGACGGACTCCGGAGGCTTCACGCCTTTGACGGCTTCGACTCCCTTCGGAGCGGGCGGAGGCGGCGTGCCTTTGGTGCCGGCGCCTTTGACGCCTTCGGGCGGCTTCACGCCTTCGGTGCCGACGAGTCCTTTCATCGGAGGCGGCGGAGGCGTCGCCTTCGTGCCCGGTCCGTCGACGGGCTTGGCTCCTTCGGTCACGGAGGCGGGCGGCGGAGCCTGCTTCACGGGCTTGGCGCCGCCGGGAGTTTTGACGCCGTCGACTTTCTCGACGCCTTGGACGGTGGTCGGCGCGACGTTCTTAGCGGCGGGATCGATCTCCTTCACCTTGCCGGAGCCTTCCTGGCGGACGCCGCGCACGCCTTCGACGGCGGCCGGAGCCGGAGCTTCCTGGGCGAAGGCGCTGGCGCCGCAGAGACAGAGCAGGAGGAACGTCTTCATAGGGATTGCTGGCCAAGGGAGCGGGCGAACTCGGCTTCGACGCGTCGCTCGTAATCGGCGAGGGCCGCGGGATCCTGGTGCTCGGCGAGATAACGGAACACCTGGCGGGTGCGTTCGGCGTAAGGACGCCACTCTTCCTCGGTCGCGCCGTTGGCCTTCAGGAGGGAGGTCGCGTAGAAGTAGGCCTTGCC
>CAXNHL010000185.1:0-3304 GCA_964202105.1 Opitutales bacterium
TGGGACCACCCCAGCCGAAATGCGCGCCTTCGCTAAAGCCGACTTCGACGAGACAGACGGCCGACGAAGGCGTCCAATCGCCTTCCTGGACGCTGGAGGTGATGAATCGTCCGTCCGCCGAGACGCCGACGCCGTTCGGATTACGCAAGCCGGTGGCGAGCACCTCGACCTTATCCGGCAGGGTCAGCCGCAAGAGGCCTTGATTGCCCGAGGCGACGTAAAATCGGCCGGCATCGTCTCGCTCCAGGCCGACAACGAAATCATGGCCGCCCGGCGAGGTGGCGTAGCCATTGAAGAAGCATTCATGATAGTCAGCCTCGCCGTCGCCATTGAGGTCGTGCAGCCGGGTGATCTGATCACGCCCAAGGACAAGCACCTTGCCGTCGACGACCTTGACGCCCAAGGTCTGATGCAGACCAGTCGCATACCGCCGCCAAACGGCCTGATCGCCCGTCAATCCTCGGACCAGCCAGACCTCTCCGGTCATGGTGGAGACCGCCGCGGTCCCATCAGGCAGGAAATCGATACCGCTGATGAAGAACAATGCGCCATAAGGGTTCTCGAAAGGCACCCCGATGGTATCGACGGCGAAAGGCTTCTGCGTACCGCGCGTGATGGGTGTCTTCAGTTCCTCGGACCAGCGCTTCGGGCCTCCCTGCGTCAACTTCTCCAAAATGGCTTCGTCAGTCTGCCACGCGGATATCAGCTTTCTCCGACCATCCTGCTCATACGCGAAGATCACGTCTTCCCCATGCCGATAGAACCCGAGGTAACGCGCGCCCTTGGGCGGCACCGGATTCTTCTCCTGGGCGAAAGTCTTGCCGACGACGGCCGGCCCGCTGGCGAAACCATGGCGAGCGGAGCTTAACTTGACGAACCCACCCCGCCAGCGCGCTCGGAAACTCAGCGACTCAGGGTCGAACGCGGCGGCTTCATCACCTTTCCGGACCCAGACGGCCTTGGGCACGCTCATGCCGTCGACCCGCAGGACTCCGCTGAAAAGATTACCGAGGTCTGAAGCCCCCCAGCGCCCGTCCTTCCACGTGACGGCGTCGTTCTGATTACCCCAATGGCCCTGTCGGCCGCCATCGAGTCCTGGATAGGACGGTATCAACGACGGACGGGGCGCGACGCCGCCGAAAGTGACGGCCTGCTTGGCATAGAAATCAAAGACTCGATCCCGGTTCACGGGATGTGCGGCATGCGGATCCTGGTCCGGGCGCAAAGGCGTAAGGACCGGATCGAAGGCGGCGATTGGCGGGGTCGGCGCACGCGGCACGGCCGCACTGAGTGCGTCGAAACTCCAAAGTCCGATGGTATTGTCCATCGGCAGACGAGGTCCTTCCGTCTTCCGCGGCTTCATGACCCCGCGCGAGATCCGGACGTCATCCACCAGTCCGTCGCATCCGATACCGCCCTCGACCAGCCGACCAAAAGCCAGCTTATCAGGAACCGGCGCTTCTTGGTAGGGCTTCGGCGCTCGTTCGAGCACGATCTTGCCGTCCACCCACAAGGTGACGGTTTGGTCGTCCAGACTTGCGAGGACGTCGTGCCACTTGCCGTCCGTGATATCGACCTTCGAGGAGAAATCGCCGCCGCGTCCCGGCAGGTAGACGCTGAAATAACCGCTACTGTGATGGGAGTAGATTTCCCAATGCCGGGGCGAACTCTTCGGCCCGCCGGCGGCGATGATGTTGTATCCTTTCTTCGAATCCAAACGGACCCGCGCTTCGATGGTGCAAGGCCAGCGAAAAGCCTCCGGCGAGGCGGCCACGACCTGCCCTCCCCGCAAAGCCTTGCCGAACTCGGCCGACGACGACGGTTCGCCCTTCGGCGCTTCATCCGCAACGACGAAAGTCGGCTTGGCCGTGACCGGGCCACCGACGGCGAAGGTCCGATACTGCGGCTTAGGTCCGGGCGGGAGATCGTCCAGCTGGGGAACGAGGTGCCGCAGTCCGTCCAGGTTGTCCAAGAGACGACCTTCGGCGTCTTCCATGGTATGGTTAAGAATACCGACGGGCCCGGCGTATCCGCTGGTCCTGACCTGCTTCAATACCTTGAGGTCTTCCGTGCCGACGCCGATCGGCAGGATCTTGCGCCCCTTGGCATCACCGCCGATGTCCATGCCGTTCAGATTGAGGCACAGCAGGTGCGGCAGCATGAGCTTGAGGGCTTCGTCCAAGCGCGCCAGGTGGCCATGGCCATGATGAAGGTTATAGACGACCCCGACGTTCGTGACAGCGTGGTTCTTTTTCAGGTACTCACAGACGGCGACCATGTTCTCGGGCTCGCCGCCCCAGCCACCATGGTTATAAATCGCGACCTTACTCCCGATCTTCGCCGCCTTGGCGATCGTCGGCAACAAGCCTTCGGCGGCGCTCTTGACCTTCGCCTCTTGGGTTTCGCCCTTCCCGTTCATCATGACCCAGATCTGCGGATGCAGCTGGTGTTTCTCGAAAAGTCGGAAGGCCTCGTCATGGACGGACCAGAAGGCGAAGAACTCGATGCCATGCTTCTTATACGCCAGGATCTCCTGTTCGAATTCGGCGACATGCTCCTGCCGCCAATCATAAGCGACCTTGGTGATGCCCATCTTGGCCACCATCGCGGCACGCTGCTCTGGCGTACGCTTCTGGTTGTCGAACGGCACGATGCACCACGCCGCCAGGTTCTTGGTCTCATAGATCGGCTCGGCCGCCGGCAATGCCAGTAAGGTCAGCAGGAATACACAGAGCAGTCGCATCGGGGTGTCACTAAGACAAGCCTCTCAGCCAAATGTTACCAGACTTTCCCACTCGCCACTCGCCACCCCAAACAATCCATTGCTCAAGGGGAAACCGGAAACCGGAATGCTTGTATCGGTCTTAGGTAGGGATGACCGGCCCGGTCATCCATGGGCGCGCGGGCCGCACGTCCCAACCTTTATGCTCCGAGCTAACTATCCGGTCTCCCAATGCTGCCCCCTTTGATCTCTGGCTCTTTCTGTTCCACCGGGCCTCTGAGCCTCTGTGCCTCTGAGCCTCTGTGCCTCTAGCCTGTATCGCTGTATCCCTTGTCAACGTGTCAACTTGCCAGCATGCCCCCTCGCGCAAGCGCTTGTCCCCGTGTCCCCATGCCCACTTGCCACCCTCGCACGCTTCGCGTGCGCTATTTCCCGACATGCTTCATCACCGCATTGGTCATCCCCTCACGGGCCGCCGACGAGTGACTATGACCGCTGGGAATATCATCATAGATTTCCTTGGGGATGGTGAGCTGATTATAGGTGGCGTAGATGCTGGTCGGCGGGCAGGTCGTGTCGATG
>CAXNHL010000186.1:0-3300 GCA_964202105.1 Opitutales bacterium
GCGGCCACCTTCGGCGGCAACCTCGGCTTCTTCCTCACGGGCTCATTCCTCATCGAGGTGACCTTCAACATCCCCGGACTCGGCCTGCTGGGTTACGACGCCCTCACGCACCGCAACTTCCCCGTCTTCCTCGGGCTACTCACGCTCTCCAGCCTGGCGATGCTCATCGGCAACATCGTCTCCGACCTCTGCGTCGCCGCCGTCGACCCGCGCATCCGGTTCGACAAATCCGCATGAGCCTGCTCGACCCCATCACCCTACAGCGCTTCGCGCGCTTCCGTCGGCATCGCGCCGGCTGGTGGTCCTTGCTCTCGCTGCTGGCCCTGTCGGTCCTCGCCTTACTCGGCCCGCTGCTCGTCGGCCACCGCCCGCTGATCCTCCAGGTCGACGGCGTCACGCGCTTCCCGGTCTTCGCCGGGTATATCTCTGGCCGGGAACTCGGCCTGAAGATCGAAGGCGAGCCCAACTATCGCCTCCTCGCCGAGGAACTGAGGCGCGACGGACGCGGCTGGCTCGTCATGCCGCCGGTGCCTTTCGCGCCGGACGAGGTCTGTGAAGTCATGCCCGCCGTCTCGCGCGATGACCAAGGTCGCTGGCAGGATCCGCGCGGCCTGATTGCCGAAGGACGCATCTTCTCCCTGAACGCCGACGGTACCCGCCGGCAGGTCTGGACGATCATCAACGGACGACCTGAAGGCGACGCCCGCCTCCTCGCCGATGGCGCGACGAACGCGCGGGCCAAATTCGCGAACGGCGAGCTTGTGCGCCGCATACCCGCCACGGACCGGACCGACTGGGCGCCCGGCGCCGGCCTGCGTACGCTGATTCCTTCGCCCTGCCCGCCCGGACTGGACGGCCACTGGCTCGGCACTGATGAATCCGGCCACGACATCGTCGCCCGGCTCTTCGGCGGCTTCCGCATGCTGCTCCTCGCCGCCGTCATCTTCCTGCCTTGCGTCTACGGCGTCGGACTGACGCTCGGGGCCGCGATGGGCTACTTCGGCGGCTGGTTCGACCTCGTCTTACAACGCGTGATGGAAGTCTGGTCCAACATTCCCTTCCTCTACGCCATCATCTTTCTCGCGAGCCTGCTGGAGCCCTCGCTGGCGATCCTCATCCTGATCCTCGTGGCCTTCTCGTGGATCGGGCTGGCGCAACAGCTCCGTGCCGCGGCCTACCAAGTCTCTGCGCGTGATTTCGTGACCGCCTCGCGCGCGCTCGGTGCCGGCCATGCCCGCATCATCTGGAGCCACATCCTGCCTAACTGCGCGACGGTCATCCTGACCACGTTGCCGTTCAGCCTGCACGGGCTGGTGTTCTCCCTCTCCGCGCTCGACTACCTCGGCTTCGGCCTTCCGCCGACCGAGCCTTCGTGGGGCGACCTCCTTCACCAAGCCAAAGAGAACTGGCATGCCTGGTGGATCCTCGGCCCGACCCTCGGCTGCCTCGTCGGCACCATGGTCATGATCAACTCCATCGGCGAAGCGTTACAGGACGCCTTCGACCTCCGCCGCCAACAACGATGAGATTCTTCCTCGCTCTCCTTTGTCTCGTCGGGTCCGTCCGCGCCGAGACTTACCAGGACCCCAAGGCCGCGGCCTTCTACGCCGAGCACCCGGATTTCTTCCGCTTCGCCAAGCCGGCCGACCTGCCCAAGGACCTCGTCTGGCAGGACGGGTCAGCGCAACCGGAATTCGCCGACCCCCGCGCGGTCCGCGGCGGCGTGCTCCGACAGTTCACGACCTCTACTCCGCCGACGCTGCGGCGCGTCGGCCCTAACGCGAACAACGGCTTCCGCGGCGAACTTTACGACAACAACGACTTCGGACTGCTCGCCGGGCACCCGGACACCGATGAGATCATCCCCGCCCTCGCGACCAGCTGGGCGATGTCCGCCGACGGCATGACGGCCTATTTCCGCCTGGATCCGAACGCGAAGTTCACCGACGGCCAGCCGGTCACGGTCGACGATTACTTCTACACCTTCTACTTCCACCGCTCCCCCTGGGCCAAAGCGGACTGGTATGCCGACCACTACACCCGCGAGTGGGGCGGCGTCACGAAATACGACGACCATACGCTGGCGGTGAAAGCCCCGCGTAAGCGCCCCTATCAGCTCGAACTTCTCGGCGGCCTGCGACCGACGCCTCGCCAGTTCTTCAAGGACTTCGGGCCCAACTACGAGAAGGCCTTCAACGACCGCTTCCATCCGACCACCGGCCCTTATTACGTGAAGCCCGACGGTTTCCAGCGGGAGAAATCCATCACGCTCACCCGCGTGACCGACTGGTGGGGCGACCATCGGAAATACTACCGCCATCGCTACAACCCCGACGCCATCCAGTACGGCGTCATCCGCGACCTCGACAGCGCCTACTCGTCCATGCTCGCCGGTGAGATCGACTTCATGCCGATCATGATGCCCCGCTATTGGTATGGCACCAACGAGAAGAAGGCCTACCAGAACGGTTACCTCACCAAGGCGCAGTTCTTCAACGACATCCCCCGCCCGCCCTACGGGCTGTATATCAACACCCAGCGGCCGCTGCTCGCGGACGTCAACGTGCGCGTCGGCCTGCACCACGCCACGGACTTCCAGCGGGTCATCGACGGTTTCTACCGCGGCGACTACGAGCGCCTCCAGCAGTTCAGCGAAGGCCTGGGCAAGTTTACCGATCCCTCGCTCCGCGCCCGCCGCTATTCGCCTGAGCTGGCCCGCGCCGCGTTCGCCAAGGCCGGCTTCACCATGGCCGGCGACGACGGCATCCTGCGTAACGCCGCCGGGGAGCGGCTTTCCTTCCGCCTTACCTTCGACACCTCCGACCGCCGCAAATACCTCGCGACGCTGGTCGAGTCCGCCCGCCGCTGCGGCGTCGAACTACGCCCGGAGACGCTCGAGCACACGACGATGTATCGTAAGGTCATGGAGAAGAACCATGACATCGTCTTCTGGGCCTGGTCGGTCTCCAGCCGGATCCCGGCGCTCTGGGAGTCGCATCACTCCGAGAACGCGATCGAAGTCCTGGCCGACGGACGCAAGGTGCCGAAACGCCAGACGAACAACATCACCGGCGTCGACGACCGTGAACTCGACGGCCTCATCGACCGTTTCCGCCTGGCGACCGAAGAGGCCGAGATGGTCCGGCTCTCACACGCGATGCAGCGACGCATCCATGACCTCGCGGACTTCATCCCCGGGTTCAAGGTACCCGGCTACCGCATCGCGCACTGGAACTGGGTCAAGTTCCCCGCCGGCTTCGACGTCCGCGCCGCCGAGGACCCCGGCCAGTATGGCCTCTT
>CAXNHL010000187.1:0-3273 GCA_964202105.1 Opitutales bacterium
GTGACCGCCCTCAAGACTATGTTCATCCAGGTCGACCCCGCCGTCGGCGAAGCCCTGCAGGGCGCCTTGGACGGGCGCATCCCGGATCGCCCGCAGTCCCATGACCTCATGCTCCACCTCCTGCTCGGCCTCGACGCCGCGGTGGTCCACGTCGCGATCGTCGACGTCAAGGACGGCGTCTTCTTCGCCCGTATCCTGCTCGGTCAGGACGGCCCCGTCGCCCGCAAGGTCGCCGAAGTCGACGCCCGCCCCAGCGACGCCCTCGTGCTCGCCGTGAAGGCCAAGCGCCCGGTCTTCGTGGCCAAGGCGGTCTTGGACGCGTGCGATGACATGACGGAGACGCTCGCGCGGCTGCGCAAGCAGGCGTGAGCGGAGCCCTGCCAGTCCCCGTCGTCGCCGGCACGCGCCCCTCGGTGCTCGCGCCGATGCAGGACGTCACCACCACCGGCTTCATGCGCGTCATCGGCCGCCGCGGCGCGCCGGACTGGTTCGTGACCGAATACTTCCGCGTCCACGAGAGCTCCACGCCCGAGAAGCACATCGTCGACTCCGTCGTGAACCACGGCACGGGTCGGCCGGTCTTCGCGCAACTGATCGGCGAAGACACTCCGCACATGCTCCGGACCATCCGTGAGCTGGGCAAACTGCCCGTGGCCGGCATCGACCTCAACATGGGCTGCCCTGCGCCCAAGGTCTACCGCAAGAACGTCGGCGGTGGCCTCCTGCGCGATCCGGCCAAGATCGACGAACTCATCGGCGCCATGCGGCAGGAGATCCCCGGTCTCTTCACCGTCAAGATGCGCATCGGCTTCGACGGCCAGGAGCGGTTCGACGAGATCCTCGCGATCGTCGCGAAGCATCAGGTCGACCTCCTCACCGTGCACGGCCGCACTGTCAAAGGCCTCTATTGGTCGGAAGTGGATTACGTCGCCATCGCCAAGGCCGTGGCGTCCGTCCCCTGCCCCGTCATCGCCAACGGTGACGTCACCTCGGCCGCCAAGGCCCAGCGCCTGCTGGCCGAGACCAAGGCCTATGGCATGATGATGGGCCGGCACGCCATCCGGAACCCGTGGATCTTCCGCCAGTGGCGCGAAGCCCAGCAGGGCCTGACTCCGTTCAAGCCCACGCTGGCCGACGTGCGGACTTATATCCAGGAGCTCGCCGACGAATGCTGCGACGCCGCCAAGGCGACGGAGAAGCAAGCCGGTCGCCTCAAGAAATTCCTCAACTTCATCGGCCTCGCGGTGGACACCGAAGGCAAGTTCCTGCACGACATGCGCCGGACCGAGAACCTGCCGGACCTATTGAAGTGCTGCGACGCGCACCTGCTGGGAGCGCGCGCGGGCGAGACCTACCCCGACGAGCCGAACCGCGGCCTCATCGCGCGGCCGACTCGTGAAACCCAGCAAGGCTGCGGGCTCTGAGCTCAGCCCGCACGCACCCCTGCGCGGATGCGACGGTCGCGCGCCAAGACGAAGAGCAGCGGCCCCCCGACGACGAGCAAGGACCAGAGGCCGAGCACGAGGGCGAGGAAAGAACCCAGGCCGCAATAGCAGGAATGCTTACGGCGCAGCACGAAATACCAGGGCAGCGTGAGCGCCAAGCCCACCGCGGAACCGGCGATATTCTTGCCGACGAATCGTTCCACTGCGTCGGCCTGCCGGCGCGCGCGATGCAGCAGGATCGGCGTCCAGATCAGCCAGGAGAGCGCCCAGACGACCAGCACCGCGGCGAAGAGCGGCGTCGGGTCGTAACCTTGGGCATCGGCCGGTCGGTCCGACAAGAGGAAGAGGTCGACGCACGCGAACAACGGGACGGCGAGGAACACCCCGCCGAGGAACGCGGCCGCGATCACGCGCGGGCCGAGCGGGACTTTCTCCCCGGGCGAGGAAGCCGCCGGGAGCGGCAACAAGAGCAGGCACGACTGTAGCAAGGCCAGACCCCACAGCAGGGAGACCCATAGCCAGTCCGCTCCGGGCGTATTCGACTCGAAGAGCTTGGCGCCGGTCAGCGCCTGCATGTCGAGCAGGCTGGTGTCCCAGCCGACCAAGGCCCCGACCAAGACCAACAGGGCGTTGAAGACGAAGGTCAGCAGGACCGACAGGGCGAGGACTTTGATCAGACGCATGCGGTGGGGTGAACACGAACCTAAGCCGCCGGCCCCTTAAGCCAAGGCAAAGCCGGCCACGGAGGCTAAGGCGTAGGCCTCAGGGATGGGCTGGCCGACGCCCGCCCCTTGACTCCTTGCGAACACCCCTAAACTTAAAGGCATGATCAACCTCACCGAAGCCGCCGCCGCCCAGATCAAGGCCCTTCAGAAAGCCCAGGCCAACCCCGAGTCCGTCCTCCGCGTCCTCGTGGAGACCGGCGGCTGCTCCGGTTTCGAATACGGCATGGCCTTCGACGTACGTAAGGACGGCGACCTCGAGTTCGAGAGCCAGGGCCTGAAGATCCTCATCGACCCCACCAGCCACGCCTACCTCGACGGTTCCACCGTGCACTTCGACGACGGCCTGCACGGCAAGGGCTTCGAAGTCCGTAATCCCAACGCCTCCAGCACCTGCGGTTGCGGCAAATCCTTCAGCTAAGCCATGAACACCGCTCTCCGCCTGTCCTTCGCCGCGCTCGCCGTCCTCGTCGCCGCCTGTTCGGCCGACGCCGAGAACAAGCCCGCCGCCAAGCCCGCCCATACTTCCCAACCCATGAAAGAATCCGCTCCCAAGACCAAGGCCCCCCAGGTGCTCGTCACGCTCGATGACGGCAAGGGCGGCGTCGGCCAGCCCGTGCTCGTCGACAAGGTCGTGAAGACCGACGCCGAGTGGGCGGCCATGCTGACGCCCGACCAGTATTTCGTCACGCGCGCCAAGGGCACCGAACGTCCGTTCTGCGGCACCCTGCTCGACAACAAGAAGACCGGCACCTACCACTGCGTCTGCTGCGACCTGCCGCTCTTCTCTTCCAACGCCAAGTTCAACTCCGGCACCGGCTGGCCCAGCTTCTTCCAGGGCGTGTCGAAGCAGAACATCGCGACCATCACCGACAATAGCCACGGCATGAGCCGCACCGAGATCCTCTGTACGCGCTGCGACTGCCACCTAGGCCACGTGTTCGAAGACGGTCCCGCGCCGACCGGCCTGCGCTACTGCCTCAACTCCGAGTCCCTCAAGTTCAAGGAACTCAAGGGAACGTCGGAGAAGAAGTAACTTACTTCTTCTTCGCCTTCGACTTCGAGGCCGCCTTCTTCACCGGGGCGGCCTTCTTCTTGGCTACGAC
>CAXNHL010000188.1:0-3264 GCA_964202105.1 Opitutales bacterium
GGCTTACGGCCGGCGTCGGGGCCTCCCTTGCCGTCGCGCTCATGGCAAGCGACGCAGGTGAGCGCGTGCACAGTGAGGTCGGCGGCGAGCTTGGCTGAGGGGACTTCGTCCTTCTTAGCGAGGAAGAGTTTCAACGCAGCGCGCTGGGCTTCGGAAAGCGCATAGCGTGGTCCCTTGGCGTGGTCGGCGTCCAGACAGCCGCCTTCCGTCTTCTCCAGGGCCACGGGCTGGGCTACGGCGTCCTTCGGCAGGTCATGGCAGGCGGCGCATTGGGCGGCGATGACGGCCTTACGGCCGACGATCGCGAGATTCTTGTCGGCGGTGACGGACACGACAGGGACATCCGCACGACCATCACTGCCCTGGAATTCGAGCAAGTAGCCCGCGATATCGATGGCGTCCTGCTTCACCATGGTAGTCTTCGGCATGCGTCCGTCGGTCCGTACCTTGAGCGGGTCGACGATGAAACTCGCGAGGCTATCGAGGCTATACTTCGCCTTCAGGTCGCCGAAGCCGACGCTGCGATGGGTGAACTCGGAAGCCTTAGGGAGCCCGTCGGGCGGGACGAACCCTTTGCCCGGCGCATGGCACGCGACGCAGCCCAGCGTGTTGAAGAGCTCGCCACCCCGGGCACCGTTCACGTGCAGGATCTTCGCCGGGCCCTTGGAGGCGGTCTTCGGCTTCAACGAGGCGAGGTAATGTTCGATCGCGACGAGGGTCTTGTCATCCGCCTTGGCGAGGACCTGCGGCATGACCGTGCCAAGATGCACTGAGGCCGGATCGGCGATGAACTTGCGCAACCATTCGGAGCGGACGCGCTGGGTGACCGTCGCGAGCGCGGGACCGCGCATGGCGGGCAGGCCGGTCGCGCCGCCGTGGCAGTTCGCGCAACCGAGTTCGTTATAAAGGAGACGACCGCCTTCGGCCGTCGGTGTCGCGGCGTGAAAGCGCTCGAAGCCCGTGACGAGCGGTTCGGCGCCCAGCGCGGCGCCGGCCAAGAGGATGGCGGCCCGGAAGATCATGCCGTCTCGCGGACGCACTTCTCGACGTAGGCGCGCGACTCGTTGATGAGCGCGGTGACCTCGGCGGTGGTCGGCATCACGGGGATGCCACGGGGCGTAGGGTGCATGAAGAGTTCGACCTGGCCGTTGAAACGGATGTCGCGCAGAGCCTTCACGATCGGGCGGTAGTCCAGCTTACCGCGGCCGGCCATCTGGCGGAGTTCCTCTTCCTTCGATGCCTTCTTGAAGATGCCCTCGGAGTGTTCCTGGAAATACATGAACGGGAGGTTCTTGGCGCCGAGGTCGCGCAGGAGCGCCGGAATCTGGTCGGCCCACTCGTGCAGGTGGTGCGGCGCGAAGGCTACGCCGAGCGCGGGGGACTTGTTCAGCTCGGCGAAGGCGCGGAGGGAGTCCGGATGATGCAGCGCCTGGTTCGAATGGTTCTCGATCGCGATGCGTACGCCGAGCTCTTCGGCCTTGGCGGCGTGGGGCTTCATCTCCTCGAGGAACTTCGCGATGGCGGCCTTGGCGGCGGCGCCGGAAGGGTTCTTCGGTCCAGTACTGCCGCAGACGACCGTCGTGCCGCCGTGCTGCTTCACCCAGGCCATCTCGTCCTGGAGCTTGAACGGTCCGAGCGGATAACGGGTGCTCACGCCGACCTTGACGCCGTGCTTCTTCAGCAAAGCCGCGAAGGCCACGTCGCCGAGCGCAGCGGCCTGCTCGCGCTGGTCGCCGTGCACCTTGCACCAGATGTCGATCGATTCGCTGCCGGTCTTGGCGACCTCAGGCAGCACCTCGGCGAGCGGCGCGTAGCCGTACATCGCGGACGAAAGCACGTAGCGGAGACGGAAGGGCTCCGCGGCTTGGGCCCGCAGGGCGGGTGCGGCGGCGACCGCGGCGGCGGCGAGGCCGGCGGAACGGAGGAAGTCGCGACGGGAAAGCATGGGCTTACTTCTTGGCGACTTCGGCCTCGAGCATCTTGATCCACGGGCCGACGAAGGCGCCGTTGTCATGGAAGGTGCGGCCGCTGACCATGTTCCGGTCGATGACGACGGGGGCGTTGACGAAGATGCCGCCGCAGACTTCGAGGTCGAACTTGCACTTCGGCACCGTGGCCATGCGCAGGCCCTTCACGATGCCGGCGCGGGCGGGGATCTCGACGCCGTGACAGACGCTCATCATCGGCTTCTTATTTTCCCAGAACCAGCGGGTGGCGGCGAGCAGGGCCTCGTCCTCGCGGAGATACTCCGGGGCGCGGCCGCCGCTGAAGAAGATGCCGACGTATTCCTCGGGCTTGATGTCCTTGAAGGCGATGTCGGCGTTGATCGTGTAGCCCTCCCACTCCTTGGTGATCGTCCAGCCCGGCTTCACCTCGTGGAGCACGGTCTGGTAGACGCGCTTCTCGGGCGTCGCGAAGACCGGCTGGAAGCCGGCTTCCTGGAGGCGGTAGACCGGATACATCGTGTCGAGCAGCTCGGTGGCGTCGCCGATGACGATCAGCACCTTGGGCTTCTTGGCGTTCTCCGGCTTGTCGGCGCCCGATGAGATCGAGGCCTGGTTCTTGTTGTCGATGAGGCCGGCGGCGGCGGCGAACGAGCACAGGCCGAGCAGGCCGACGGTGAGGAGGCGGAGTTTCATGGGGGTATCAGGACTATATCCTTTCTTGCCCGTAAAGTCATTACAGGTATGATGCACTAAAAGTAAGGTTTTTGGTCATCGCCATGCCCGCCCCTGCCCATCGCCGCGCCCCGCGGGTCGCCCTCCTCATCGAGACCACCCGCACCTACACGCGCGAGCTCCTTGCCGGCGTCCGGAGCTACGTGGCGGCCCACGGCCCTTGGTCGACCTACCTTGAGCTCCGCGCCCTGGACTCCTCGCCGCCGACCTGGCTGAAGGACTGGGACGGCGACGGCATCCTCACCCGTACCTTCAGCGCGGAGACCTCCCGGCTCGTCGCCGCCACGGGCCTGCCCGCCGTCGAGCTCCGCTCCACTCACTTCGCCGGCGGCCGACCGTTCGTCGGCTGCGACAACGAGGACATCGGCCGCATGGTGGCCGAGCATTTCTACGAGCGTGGCTTCCGGCACTTCGCGGCCTACAGCCAACGCAACGAGCAGTTCTTCGTCGAGCGCGTGGCGAACTTCAAGAAAGTCGTCCGCGGCTACGGGTGCCGCTGCCTCGAGCTGCCCGAAGACAACCCGGAGCGCGTCCCGGACTGGGAGCAGAGTCAGGCGCGCCTCATCCAATGGATCGCGCAGCTGCC
>CAXNHL010000189.1:0-3259 GCA_964202105.1 Opitutales bacterium
CCCTTCGGTTGCCCGACGAAGTCACGCGCCTCGGCGGGACCAGCCTGGCTCTTCCACGCGGTCACGCGACCCTGCGTATCGAGCGTGATGTTCTTGGCGGGATCTAAGTCGACCATCAGACCAGCGGTCGGGATTTCAGCGGCGACGGAAGTAGCGACGCAAAGCAAAGCAATCAGACGGAGGATCATGGGCAGGATCGAATAAAAGACCGAGTTGCGCACCGAATCGAGGGCAGACTCAGACATCGGGTAGGGTTGAGCGCCCTCGCTCAACCGTGGTTTAAGGTAGGGACAGCACCACGTGCTGTCCTAATCACACCTCGGCCACAAGGGAGGACGTGATGGTGATCACGTCCCTACCCTCGATGCACGGCTGACCGGGGGCGGTCAGCCCTACCCAAGACAGCCACTCCGAGAGAGACCGGAAACCGGATGATTGGCTGGGGGCATTTCTTTCGGGTCTCAGGTCTCGGCCGTCTGGTGTCTGGTTCGGGGGTTCAGGTTCAGGCGCAGGTTCAGGAAATCTGCCATCTGTCATCTGTCATCGATGCAGCCATCTTCCCGGTTCGGGTGGCAGGTGGCGGCCCTGGGTGGCGGGTGGCAGGACTTTTCCATTCAGCCCTCCGTGGTCAACCGAGGCAGCTAGGTCAGCACGCAGTGCTGACCCTACCTCAAGGCAGTGTCCTGAAATAACGAAAAACGACGCACCAAGAACTAAGAACAGCATTCCGACCCCCACCCCTACCCCTACCCCTTCTTCCCCCCATCCCCAATTCTGTCTGGAACTCTCCTGCCCCCTTGCCATCTAATAACCCCATGTCTCCCCGCGTGCTTTCCCTCCTCGGATTGTCTCTGTTGGCTGCCGTCACCGGCCGTGCCCAGTCCGCTGATACCGTCTTCGTCGAAGCCGAATCCCTGTCCGCCCACGGCGGCTGGAAGCTCGACACGGCTTTCACCAATATCGTCGGCTCACCCTACCTCCTGGCCCACGGCCTCGGCAAGCCCGTCGCCGACGCCACCGGCACCGTCCGCATCCCCGCCGCGGGTGAATACCGCGTCTGGGTGCGCACCAAGGATTGGGTCGCCCATTGGAACGCTCCCGGCACCCCCGGCCGCTTCCAGCTGATCGTCAACGGACAGCCGGTCTCCGCCGAGTTCGGCACCAAGGGAGCCGAGTGGCATTGGCAGGCAGGCGGCAAGGTCACCCTGCCCGCCGGCGACGTGAAGATCGCCCTGCATGACCTCACCGGTTTCGCCGGTCGCGCTGACGCCATCCTCTTCAGCAAGGACGCCTCGTTCACCCCGCCCGAAGGCGACGCGCTCGTCGCGGCCCGCTCGCAGTGGAACAGCCCCAAGGGCGCCGAAGACCAGGGCGAGTTCGACCTCGTCGTCGTCGGTGGCGGCTACGGCGGCATGGGTGCCGCGCTCTCCGCTTCCCGTCAGTCCCTCAAGGTCGCATTCATCCAGGACCGTTTCGTCCTCGGCGGCAACGGTAGCTCCGAAGTCGGCGTCTGGGCGATGGGCGGTACCACCCGCGGCAAATACCCGCACCTCGGCGAGATGATCGAAGAGATCGGCGATCGCTCCCCCGACAGCCCGGGACGCGTCGACAGCTTCGGCGACGAGCTCAAGGAACAGGTCATCCGCAAGGAGAAGAACGTCAGTCTCTTCCTCGGCCACTTCGCCACCGGCGTCGTGATGGACGGCAACCGCATCGCCGCCGTGAAGGCCATCGACGTCAAGACCGGCCGCGAGAAGATCTTCCGTGCCAAGTTCGTGGCCGACACCACCGGCCACGGCTGGGTAGGCGCCTACGCCGGCGCGACCTATCGCACCGAGCCCAACAAGCGCATGGGCATGTCCAACATGTGGTTCTACCAGGACGTAGACCAAGCCCCGACCTGGCCCGCCACCCCGTGGGCGTTGCCTCTCGAGATGGGCGACTTCCCGCTCCTCCAGAAATCCAAGGCCAAGATCGACGACAAGCCCTTCATGAAGGCCGAGTGGTTCTGGGAATCCGGCTTCGACCAAGATCCGATCAAGGACCTCGAGTATATCCGCGACTGGAATTTCCGCGCGATGTACGGCGCCTTCTCCGCCCTCAAAAACGGCCCGCAGAAGGACAAGTACGCCCTCTCCGAGCTCAAGTGGGCCTCGCACGTCGGCGGCCCGCGTGAGTCGCGCCTCTTCGACGGCGATATCATCCTGAACAAGGACAACATCGTCCAGCGCACCGAGTTCCCGGACGGCTGCGTGCCCACGACCTGGGACATCGACCTCCACTACGCCCGCGAAGAATATGCCAAGAAGTTCCCGGAGAATCCGTTCATCTCGCGCGCGGCCTTCGGCTACGTCGACGCCAGCGGCAAGCACATCGCCGCCGTCGACCGTCGCAACGGCTACCCCCTGCCCTACCGCCTGTTCTACTCCAAGAACATTAACAACCTCTTCTTCGCCGGCCGCCACATCTCCGTCACCCACGAGGCCCTCGGCACCGTGCGCGTCATGCGCACCATCGGTATGATGGGCGAAGTCGTCGGCAAGGCCGCCTACCTCGCCGTCCGCGAGAACACCGATCCGCGCGGCGTCTACGCGAAGCACCTCCCCGACCTCATCAAGCTCATGGAACAGCCCGGCCGCATGCGCCGCAGCGACCTGCGCTCCGAGCTCTTCCTCGATACGTCGATCGCCGACTTCAAGGAACTGCCCGTCGGCAAGATGAACCTCGACCTCACCAAGGGCACGCCCACCAAGCTCTCCGCCGACGACCTCAAGGAACTCGCCAAGCTCGGCGGCATCGTCGTCGACGACGCCCAGGCGAAATTCGAAGGCAAGTGGACCCAAGGCCAGGGCATCCCCCACCTCGCCGCGGGCTACCACTACGCCGCCGGCGCCGGCAATCGGGCGACCTACACCTTCGAAGTGAAGGAAGGCGGCAAGTATGAGCTCCGCGGCTACTGGGAAGCCCACGAGAACCGCTCGGGCAACGCCCTGCTGACGATCAACCGCGCCGGCGAGAAGCCCGTCGCGCTCCGCCTCAACCAGAAGACCGGCGTGATCGAGAAGCCCACCGTCCTCGGTAAGTTCACCTTCGCGGCCGGCACCCACACCCTCGTCCTCTCCACCGAAGGCGCCAAGGGCAACGTGCACGCCGACGCCTTCCAGCTCGTCCTCGCCGAGTAAGTGATGGTTCCGCCCCGCCTCAGCGCCTGGCTGGTCAGAGGCTGGCGTCTCGGGGCGTTGCTGCTCGCCGCCCTGCT
>CAXNHL010000190.1:0-3251 GCA_964202105.1 Opitutales bacterium
GAGGAGAAGGCCGCCCTCGGCCACGCCCAGCACAACGCCTGGGAGACCGTCCAGCGCGGCCACGGCGTCGCCAACGGCTGCTACGTCGCCGCGACCAACCGCGTCGGCACCGAAGGCCGCACCCAGTTCTGGGGCCAGAGCTTCGTCTCGGACCCGTATGGCGAAATCGTCGCCCGCGCTTCCGTCGAGCAGGAGGAAGTCCTCCTCGCCGACTGCGACCTCGTGAAGCAGCGCGAATTCCGCCGCATCTGGCCGTTCTTCCGCGACCGCCGCATCGACGCCTACGGCGACCTGACGCGCCGTCTGCGCGACTGACCTTCCGCATGTCCACGCCACGCTCCCTCGGTTTCCGCATGCCTGCGGAATGGGAACCCCAGTCCGCCACGTGGCTCTCGTGGCCGTCGAACACCGCGCTCTGGCCCGGTCACTACGACCTCATCCCCGCGAAGTTCGCGGAGTTCGCCGCCGCGATCAGCCGCTTCCAGCCGGTGAAGATCAACGCCGCCGGCAAGCTGCGCGCCGAAGCCGAACGCGAGCTCAAGGCCGCCAAGGCCGACCTCTCCGTCATCGAACTGACTGACATCGCCACCGACGACGTCTGGTGCCGCGACCACGGCCCGATCTTCGTGAAGAACGACCGGACGAAGGAACTCGCGCTCACCGACTGGGAGTTCCACGGCTGGGGCGGCAAGTTCGAGGCCTCGCTCGACAACCAGGTCCCCGGCAAGATCGCCGCCAAGCTCGGCGTGCAGAAGTTCAGCTATCCGTTCGAGCTCGAAGGCGGCGGCATCGAAGTCTCCGGCGACGGCCTGCTCCTCACCACCGAGGCCGTGCAGAACAATCCGAACCGCGCCGAAGGCCGCGACGACGCCGCGTTCCACGCCGCCATCCGCGACGGCCTCGCGATCGACGAACTGCTCTGGATCGGCGAAGGCCTGGCCAACGACGATACCGACGGGCACATCGACAACCTCGCCCGGTTCATCGCGCCGCGCACGATCCTCGCTGTCAGCGAGTCGGACAAATCTTCGCCGAATTACGCGCCGATGCAGGAGAACCTTAAGCGCCTGCGCGAGATGCGTCCGCGCGGACAGCGCC
The DNA here is from genome assembly GCA_964202105.1 of Opitutales bacterium. Classification (GTDB taxonomy): domain Bacteria; phylum Verrucomicrobiota; class Verrucomicrobiia; order Opitutales; family UBA953; genus UBA953. Next base: position 1,099 of record CAXNHL010000190.1, read on the forward strand.
TCGACATCCTCGAGCTCCCGCTGCCCAAGCCCATTCGCCTCGCCGGTCGCGATCTGCCGCCGAGCCACGCGAACTTCCTCATCGTGAACGACGGTGTCCTCGTGCCGCTCTACGGCCAGGATTCCGACAGCGTCGCCATGGGCATCATCGGTGACTGCTTCCCGGGTCGTAAGATCGTGGGCATCGACTGCCGACTGCTCCTCATCGAAGGCGGCGCGCTGCATTGCTTGAGTCAGCAGCAGCCGGTGTGAGCGAAGAGTAGTTGATCAGTTGACCAGAGGGCCAGTTGACCAGAAGCAAACAGCTAAGGCACAAGGCTCAAAGGGAGACTGGATGATTGGCTGGTAATTTAAATTCCGGGTGACGGGTGTCAGCCACGGGTGACGGCAACTCAGGTATCGGCTTCTCGGCGATCGGCCGCGGGAGCCAGGAGCCGGCAGCCGATGGCTGAATGGCCGACTCCTGGGAGGCTGATGCCCTGATGGCCGTCACCAGTCACCCGAAAGAATATGCCCGAGGCTAACTTCCCGGGTTCCGGTCTCCCTTTGTGTTAGGGTTCTCTCCGGCCAACGGTTCAACCGATCAACGGGTCAACTTGCCTCTCGGTCACTTCTTCGGCTTGATCTTCGCCGCGCAGCCGCAATCCCCCGCGCAGCCGCCTTCCTTGCGACGGCGGGCCGCGGCGAGCCAGCGACGAATCAGCCACCCAGCGGCCACGCCGACGACCGCACCGACGATGACGGCTTCGAGGTTCATGTGAGGCGGATGACGAACTGATAGACGAGGGCCGAGACGACCCAGGCGAGCGCGGTCATGTACCCGAAGGATAAGGCCGCCCAGCGCCAGCCTCCGGTCTCCTGCGCGAGCGTGGCGATCGTCGGTCCGCACTGGGAGCAGAGGGCGAAGAAGACCATCAGGGCGAGCACCGCGGCCAACGAGAAGATCGGGCTGCCGGCACGCGGGCCATCGGACCACTTGGCGTCCTGCATCGCCTTACGGAGCTGACGGCTGTCGGCTTCCGCGCCTTCGCCGACCGAGTAGGTCACGCCGAGGGTCGAGACGATGACTTCGCGGGCCGGGAAGCTGGCGAGCACACCGACGGTGATCTTCCAATCGAAACCGAGCGGGTCGAAGACCGGCTGCACCGCCTTGCCGAAGCGACCCATGTACGACTGCTCGACATAGGCGGCCTGGACGCGGGCCTTCACCTTCTCGGCCGACTCGGTCGGATGAGCGGCCCGGACGCGTTCGGCCACGGAGGCGTCGCGCGGGAAATAAGAAAGCGCCCAGACGACGATGGTGATGGCGAAGATCACCGTGCCGGCCTTGGAGACGAACTCGGCGGCGTTCTGCCACATGCGCCAGATGACGTCGCGCGGCTTGGGCAACTGGTAGCGCGGCAGCTCGAGGACAAAGGGCTGGGGCTTCACCTTGAGGACCAGGCGCGTGAGCACGAAAGCCGTGGGCACGGCGAAGAGCAGGCCGACGCAATGCATGCCGACCATCACGACGGATTCCCAGCCGGGTCCGTAGAGAGGTCCGATGAACGCCCCGCACATGAGCGCGTAGACCGGGAAACGGGCCGAGCAGGACATGAACGGCACGACGAACGCGGTCGCGAGGCGGGCCTTCGGGTCTTCGATCGTACGGGTGGAAAGCAGGCTCGGGATCGCGCAGGCGAAGCCGGAGAGCATCGGCACGAAGCTCTTGCCGTTCAGGCCGCACCAGCTGAACAAGCGGTCCATGATGAACGCCGCGCGCGACATGTAGCCACTGTCCTCGAGCACGCCGAGGAACAGGAAGAGGATGAGGATCTGCGGCAGGAAGGCCAGGAACGCGCCGACGCCGCCGATCACGCCGTCGGCGAGGAGGCTCTGCAGCATGGGATACGGCTCGAGCGGCGGGGCGACGAAGAGCTTGAGCGCGTCGACGCCGGACTGGATCCAACCCATCGGGAACTTCGCGAGCCAGAAGACCGACGCGAAGAAGCCGAGCATGATGCCGACGAAGAGGATCGGCCCGAGCACGCGGTGCAGGAGCAGGCGGTCGACGGCGGCGGTGCGGCCGGCTTTGCCGAGACCCTCGGTCACGACGCCTTCCAGCGCCACGCGCAGGTGCGCGTAATGGACGAGCGGTTCGGCCGCCATCGGGTT
>CAXNHL010000191.1:0-3235 GCA_964202105.1 Opitutales bacterium
TGCTCATGAGCGGGCCGCCAACTTCGTCGCCGGCGGTTTGTTTGCTTTAATAGTTCGTCACTCTGGTTCATCAAAGTCATACCTTCAATATTGGAAATGGCTCAATTCAAGCGCATCGCCGTAGTCGGCGCCGGCCTCATCGGCGGCTCCATCCTCCTCGCGGCGGCGCGGAAGGGGCTGGCCGGTTCGCTCGCGTGCTGGTCCCGCTCGGCGGGCTCTCGGGAGACCTTGCGCGCGTTCGGCGTGGCGGAAGTCTTCGAGAGCGCGGCGGACTGCGTCCGGGGCGCCGATCTGGTCATCGTGACCACGCCGGTCGACACCGCCGAGGAGACCTTCCTCGCCATCGCCCCCGGCCTCGCGCCCGGCGCCGTGGTCACCGACGCCGGTAGCGTCAAAGGTTCGATCCTGCTCGCCGCCCGTCGCCTGCCCGCCGCGAATCCGTTCGTGGGCGCGCATCCCATGGCCGGCGGGGAAAAGGCCGGCGCCGCGCACGCGTCCGCGGACCTTTTCGAAGGACGCGTCTGCTTCCTGACGCCGACAGGCGCCGAAGATCCGCAGGCCCTGGCCACCGTCCGTCGCTTCTGGCAGCAACTCGGTTCGGTCCTGCATGAGACCGAAGCCGCCAAGCACGACGAGGTCGTGGCCGCGATCAGCCATGTGCCGCACGCCGCCGCCTCGGCGCTCATGCTCGCCGTGATGGACCAGTCCGGCTTCCGCCGCTTCGCGGTCGGCGCGGGCCTGCGCGACACGACCCGCATCGCCGCCGGCGAAGAAAATCTCTGGGTCGGCATCATGCTCGCCAACGCCCGGCACACCGCCGCCGGCCTCCGCGACGTCGAGAAACGCGCGGCCGAACTCCGTACCGCCGTCGAAGCAAACGACGCCGTCGCCCTACGTCGCCTCCTCGCCGAAGCCCGCATCGCCCGCCAGAACCTGGACCGGCCCGAATGAGTCAGACCCTCGTCATCCGCCCTTTCCAAACGCCTGCCCGCGGCGTCGCCCAAGTCCCGGGTTCGAAGAGCATCACCAACCGCGCCCTGATCCTGGCCGCGCTCGCCGACGGCGTCACGCTGTTCACCGGGGCGCTCTTCAGCCGTGACACCCGCATCCTCATCGCCGCCCTGCGCGCGCTGGGCTTCGAAGTGACCGACGACGAAGCCGCCGGCACGATCCGGATCGTCGGCCTCGGCGGCCGCATCCCGCACGCTCGCGCGAAGTTGCATGTCGGCAACGCCGGCACCGCCGCGCGCTTCCTCACCGCCTTCCTGGCGCTCGCCCCGGGCGGCGAGTATGAACTCGACGGCGACGAAGCCATGCGGGCCCGCCCGATGCGCGGCCTGCTCGACGCCCTGGGCGCGGCCGGCTGCCGCGCGATCGCCCCCGATGGTAAGCCGGCGAACGGTTTCCCGTTCACGCTTCACACGACCGGGAAGCTCGGTCGTCTCGAGGTCGATGCCTCGGCCTCTTCCCAGCTCCTGTCCGCGCTGCTCATGGTGCTCCCGCTTTCGGCCGGCGCCACGGTGAGCATGAAGGGCTCCACGGTCTCCGAACCGTTCGTCGAGATGACCGCGCGCATGTGCGGGCAGTTCGGCCGGCCCCTGACGCGTCTCGCCGACGGCAGCTGGAGTTGCGTCGCTCCGGGCGCCTACGTCGCCCAGCCCACCTACGCGATCGAGCCCGACGCCACCGCCGCCAGTTATTTCATCGCCTTGCCCGCCGTGACCGGCGCCCGCGCTTCCGTCCGCATCGAAGGCTACGCCGACGGCGGCCTGCAAGGTGACACCGCGTTCGCCAAGGTCGCCGCGGCCTGCGGCGCCAAGCTGCGTTCGGCCGACGGTACGTTGGTCGCGGATTCCTGGTCCGCCATCCGTGGGGGCGACTTCGACTTCAACGCCTTCTCTGACACCTTCCTCACGCTGGCGACCATCGCCGCTTTGGCCGACGGACCGGTGAAGATCCGCGGCATCGCCCACACGCGTAAGCAGGAGACCGACCGCGTGCTCGCGATGGCGACCGAATTGGAACGACTCGGCCTCAAGGTCGAACCCACCGCCGCGCAGCTACGGGCGGACGAATCACTTTCTTCGCTGACCATTTTCCCGAGCAAGGCGGCCTTGCGTCAGGCGGCCGCCGCGGGTCCCGTCTCGATCCACACCTACGAAGATCATCGCATGGCGATGAGTTTCGGCATCCTCGGCAGCTTCGACCTCTTCGGCGATGGCCGTCCGTGGATCGCGATCGAAGACCCCGCCTGCACGGGCAAGACCTTCCCGCATTTCTTCCAGGCCCTCGAGGCTCTGCGGACGAACTTCGTGCGCGTCTCCGTGGATGGAGGCGCCGCCTCTGGGAAGTCGAGCACCAGTCGCCGACTCGCCCAGTTGCACGGCCTGCTACACGTCGATACCGGCGCGCATTATCGTAGCCTCACCCGAGCGCTCCTGCTCGCCGGCGCCTCCGCCGACGATCCCACCTCCGTGAAGGCCGCATTGGCCAAGCTGCGCATCGGCTCGCGCATCGTGGCCCGCCAAAGCGCGCGCAGTTCCGCTCTCACCCTCGACGGGGCCCTGCCCGACGACGCCGACCTGCGTACGCCCGAGGTCAACGCAGCGGTCTCGAAGATCGCCGCCCTGCCCGCCGTCCGGACCTTCCTCCTCGAATACCAACGCTCGCAGGTGAAGCTCGCGAGCGAGCAAGGTTTCGCCGGCGTGGTGATGGAAGGCCGTGACATCGGCTCCGTCGTCCTGCCCGACGCCGAAGTCCGCATCTTCCTCGAAGCCGACGCCGAAGCGCGCTCCCAGCGCCGGGCAGCCGAAGGCCAGGCCGATCAGGTCGTCCAGCGCGACCATCTCGACGCCACGCGTAAGACCGCCCCGCTGGTCTGCCCCAACGGCGCCTGCCGCCTGGACAACACGCACCTCCCGCTCGAAGCGGTCGTGGCTCAGATCGGCGAGCTGATCAAGGTGGCCGCCCTGCCCCGATGATCCTCGATTCGAAGAACCTGATCTACAAGGCCGTCTACCACGGCGCGCGTTCGTTCATCGAGGTCTTCGCCACCTTGGAAGTCGAAGGCTGGGAGAACGTCCCCTCCGGCGCGTGTCTCTTCGCTTCGAACCACCAAAGCATGCTGGACCCACCCCTCCTGGGATCCTGCCTGCCCCGCGAGATCTCCTTCATCGCCCGCCGCACGCTCTTCGACAACCCGGTCTTCGGCTTCGTGATCCGGGCCTGCCATTCC
>CAXNHL010000192.1:0-3217 GCA_964202105.1 Opitutales bacterium
AGCTGGAGGATCTCGCAGCGCTTCTTCTCGCCGCCGGAGAAGCCTTCGTTGACGAAGCGGGAGGTGAACTTCCGGTCCATCTTGAGGGCGTCCATCTTGGCGTAGAGCTCGGCGTAGTAGGCCTTGGCGTCGAAGGGCGCGCCCTTGGCTTGGCGGGCGACGAGCGCGGCGCGGATGAAGTTGGCGATGGTCACGCCGGGGATCTCGCTCGGGTATTGGAAGGCGAGGAAGAGACCGGCGCGGGCGATGACGTCAGGTTCGAGCCCGATGATCTGCTCGCCGTCGAGGAAGGCTTCGCCGGACTGCACGGAGTAGTCAGGGTGACCGGCGAGGACCTTGGAGAGCGTGCTCTTGCCGGTGCCGTTAGGCCCCATGATGGCGTGCACTTCGCCCTTCGGGACCGTGAGGGAGAAATCCTTCAGGATCGGGCGGTCGCCGATGGAGGCGTTGAGGTTCTTGATGACGAGCGAGTCAGGCATGGCGGGAGATTAGTTGGAAGGGGAGTCCTTGGCCTGGGCGCGGCCGTGGAAGCTGATTTCGATGACTTCGGAGTCGAAGCCGGGCGGGAGGATCGAGCGGAGGCTCTTGATGACGTCCGCCGGCAGTTCGATGTCGTGGACGCGGCCGGTCTCCTTGTCGCGGAAGTGCGCGTGCGGGGCCAGGTTGGGGCAATAGCGGGTGGACTCGCGCTCGTGGTTGACCTGACGGACCAATCCGCAGCCGACGAAGGTCTCGAGGCAGTTATAGACCGTGGCGAGAGATACGCCGGGCATGACCTCGCGGGCTCGCTGGAAGACCTCGTCGACCGTCGGGTGGTCGCGTTCGGCCAGGAGGACGGTAAAGACCGCCTCGCGCTGGGGGGTGACCTTTTGGCCGCTCTTTCCGAGGGCTTCTTGGAGGTGTTCCCGATCGTGATCAGTGAGATTTTGAATCATTCTAAGTACCAACACAGTTAGAATGAGTCTAATCCGCAAGAAGAAAGGGGTAGAAAGTAGGGCTAGGGCCGGGGCCAGGGCTAGGGACAGGCTTAAAGGAGGAACTTAGGGCCAAGCCGGCGGTCTTGGGGGTATCCCCATGCGCCTCCTCCCCTTCGCTGGTCTGCTCTTGGTAACCGTGCTGCCTGGGCAGGTCATTGAACTCGGGGGTCGGCTTGAGCCCTTTTTCGATCGGGCCCTCATCGCGGAGTCCAAAGGGGCTGATCTGCGACTTCATGAACCAAGGGACGAGGGCGTCGTCATGAAATTCGATCGTCCCTGGGAGGGCGCCTTTTCGGCTTACTGCACGATCCTCCGCGACGGCGACCGTCTGCATCTTTATTATCGCGGTAAGAAAGCGGGCGGCCCTGACGGAACGGGTGAGGTGACCTGCCATGCGGAAAGTCGCGACGGACTGAGCTGGACGAAGCCGGCGGCGAATCTGCCGGGAGCCCCTGCAGGCAGTAATGTGATTCTCGATGAGGCCGGGGTCACCCATAACTTCAGTCCGTTCATCGACGCCCGTCCGGGCGTGCCGGCGGATGAGCGATTCAAGGCGCTGGGCGGGGTGGTCACCAAGTCTCCAGATTCAGGACTCTTTGCCTTTGCCTCGGCAGACGGATTGAGCTGGCGGAAATTGCAGGCCGCTCCGGTGCTCACGAAGGGCGCGTTTGATTCGCAGAACGTCGCGTTCTGGTCCGAGAAAGAAGGCTGCTATGTCGCGTATTTCCGCACCTTCACGGGCGGGACCACGAATGGGGGCTGGAATCCCTCCGGCCTGCGCACGGTCTCCCGGGCGACTTCGCCCGACTTGCTGCATTGGAGCGAGCCCAAGGCGATGGCCTTCACGCCCGCGCAGGAGCACCATTTCTACACGTCGCAGTCGCAGCCTTACTTCCGCGCTCCGCACTTGCTCATCTCCACCGCGGCCCGCTGGGTGCCGGGTCGTCGTCCGCTGAGCGATGACGAGGCGGCGGCCTTGAAGGTCGATCCGGCGTATTACAAGTCCGCCAAAGACGCCTCGGACTGCGTCTTCATGACTTCACGTGACGGCGCCACGTTCGAACAGAATTTCCGTGAGGCGCTGATCCGGCCGGGGCTCGACCTGGGTCAGTGGGTCTCGCGTACGGGCTATCCGGTCTTGAATCTCGTGCAGACCGGACCGGCTGAGATGTCTCTTTATACGAATCAGGATTACGCGCAGCCGACGTCCCACCTCCGCCGCTATTCCTGGCGATTGGACGGCATCGCCTCGATGTCCGCCCCTTATGCCGGGGGTGAGTTCACCACGAAGCCGCTCCGTTTCTCCGGCCGTGCTTTGCGGCTTAACCTCGCTACTTCGGCCATTGGTTCGGTGCGCGTCGAAATCTTGGACGCCGAAGGCAAGCCTTTGCCTGGCCGTGCGCTGGCCGACTCGCAGGACTTTGCGGGTAATCGACTGGAGCATGACTTCCGCTGGAAGAAAGGCGCGGATCTTTCCGACCTTGCCGGCCGCGTGATCCGTCTGCGTTTCATGCTGAAGGACGCGGACGTCTACTCGCTGAGGTTCGTCGGGACTAATTAAGTCCGCGCGATTCCTCATCCCCGCCTTGTTCGTCGAGCTTACGCTGGGCGTCCAGGCGGGAGAGTTCGTCGGCCACGGCCTTGATGCGCTGATCTTGGGAAAGGCATTCGAGCAAGGCGCGGCGCGTATCGGCCTCGGCGACGAGGTGGCCGGCGGCAGCGTCGGCCAGGGCACCGGGTTGGTTGGCCAGGCTGCGCAGGCGCTGCATCAGCGGGGCGGCTTCCTCGCCGAGTTCACCGACGATATTCTCAGCGAAGGCGAGGACGCGGGCGATGTCACGCGTGCAGCCGACGAGGTCCGTCGAGGCTTCGTCGACGACCGGCGCGATCTCGAGCTGAGGGTAAGGCGTCTTGCGTTTCACCTTGATCACGCGCGCGCGGCGCAGGCCTTCTAGGACGATATGCGAGGTGCCGTCCTCGAGTTCGACGTGTCCGATGATGCGGCCGACGCAGGTGAAGGGGCAGGGCGGTTCGTCGTTGTCCGGCGAAAGGCTGTCCTCGTCCAGCTGCGAGATCGCGAACATGCGGCTACCGGCGAGGGTCTCCTTCAGCATCTTGCGGTAGCGGGGCTCGAAGATGCGCAGCGGCATGAGCTGCTGCGGGAGGAAGACGCAGTTGCCCAAGGTCATGACGGGAACGACGACGGTGGGAACCATGGATCAGACAATGGCAGGATTACC
>CAXNHL010000193.1:0-3211 GCA_964202105.1 Opitutales bacterium
ACCTGCTTCATGCTCGGCTTGAACAACCGGCACGCCAACCCGAACCATTTCATCAAGAATCCGGCCACGATGACGATGGGCCGCTGGTTCCGCGAGCATGGCTACCAGACCTGCGCCATCGGCAAACTCGACCACGACGACCCCAAGGACAGCTTCGTCGACCCCAAGGCCTGGGATGTCCGGGTGAAGCGCGAGGACATGCCGCCCAAGACGAAGCCCGCCCAGCTCAAGTCGTTCGACGAGGACCTCGGCCAGAAGCGGGCACGCATTGGTTTCTATGGCACAAACGAATCCGTCGACGCCATCGCCGACGCGACCCGCGCCGAACGGCTGTTGAAGTTCTTCAAAGAAGAACGCGACCCGAAGAAGCCCTTCCTCGCCTGCATCGGCTTCCACGCCCCGCACGTGCCCTGGGAGGCCACCCGCGCCGCCCGCGCGGCGCATGACCCCCGGAAGTTCGTCCTCGAACCGACGCCGGCCGATGCGACCCCGCTGCCCAAGGGGTCCCTGCTTCATGATCCGGGCATGGAGCTCAGCGAAGCCCGCCAGCGTGAAGGCATGCATGCTTACTACGCAGCGGTCACGACGCTCGACGGCATCATCGGCGACCTCCTGACCCGGCTGAAGGCCGACGGCCATCTCGACAACACCTTGATCGTCTTCACGAGCGACCATGGCTACCACCTCGGCTGGCGCGGACAGTGGTGCAAGCATAGCCTCGACGAACAGGTCACCCGCGTACCGCTGATCGTGAAGATGCCCGGCGGCACCCCGGCCCGCGCGCAGGGCATCGTCGAACTCATCGATCTCTTCCCCTCATTCACCGACTTCACCGGACTCCCCGCCTCCCCTGGCCTCGACGGCAGAAGCTTCCTGCCCTTGGTGCGTGACGCGAAGACCCCGGGTAAGACCGCCGCCTTCTGCCGCGGCGCCAACGGCCGCACCGTCCGCACTTTGCGCTATCGCCTGACCGAACGGACCGACGGATCGGTGGAACTGTACGACCACGCTAGCGATCCTCTCGAATACCACAGCCTCGCCGCCCTCCCCGAGCACGCTGCCACGGTCAAACGCCTCCGCGGCCTCCTCGTTGCAGAAATGGGCCCACCCCCTCCCTTGAAGAAATGAACCTTCCGATCGCCGAAAATCCGATCGCTCCGTTCCTCAAGCGGACCATCTGGCACTACTCGCTGCTCGCCCTTTCTTTTGCGATCACCGCGAATATTTCTCAGATCTGGCTGCTCGAACAGGAACCTACCCTGCTTGGATCACTGCCCTTCTCTTTAGGACAATGCCTCTTCATCAGTGAGTTACAGCGACAGCGGGGGCAATATCGCCGGCCACGTCTGAACATCGCCGCCTGCCTGATGATCGGAGGCATAACCTTACTTTTCATTCAACATCTGACCTGAAGCCCATGACCCCATACCCCATCCTCGCCGCCCTGCTGCTCAGCACAACCCTGCCCGCCCTCGAATACGCGCGTAAGCCGGCGGACCCCCAGCCAAGCGGTTGGCCGTTGACCGCCGAAGAGCGCGCCTACGTCACCGGAAAAGCCGAGTTCGACCGCCGCCCCGGCCGTGAAAGCAACCAACACCTTCCCCAGCTCTGGCCGGTCGTCCCGACTGCTGGGTTCTTCGGCGGGGACTCTTGGCTGAAGATCCATGAGGGCCTCGTGAAGACCGTCCAAGCCAATCCAGGCCCGGTCGATGTGCTGCTGGTCGGCGACAGCATCACGATCCAGTGGGGCGCTTCCTGGGCGAAGCAGTTCCCCGACCGCAAGGCGGTGAACATCGGGATCGGCGGCGACAAGACCCAGAACGTGCTCTGGCGCCTCGACCATGGCGGCGTCGATGGACTCCAGCCGAAGACCATCGTGCTGATGATCGGCAACAATAACATGTTCTTCACGCCCGAGACCGGCGTCGCCGCCGCGGCGAAAGGCGTCGAGACGTGCGCCCGCAATCTGCGTGAGAAATTCCCCGACGCAGACCTCATCGTCGCGAAGATCCTCCCCTGCCACGCGCCCAAGAGCCGCTTCTACGAAGACATTCTGCTGACCAACGCCGAGATCGACAAACTGAACCTCGGCGCCGACCCGAAGATCCGCGTCCTCGACCTGACGGCGGATTTCCTGAATGCGGACGGCACGATCAAGCAAGCGCTCTACACGCCCGACAACATCCACCTCTCCCCCGAGGGCTATGCGGCCTACGCGGCCCGCCTTAAGCCCCTGCTGGAAGCTACGTCCAAACGCTGAGATGCCCATCGTCCGCCTCGCTGCCCTGCTGATGCTCTCCGTCGCCACGACGGCGGCGGAGCCACGGGCGTTCCTGGAGAAGCATTGCTTCGAATGCCACGACCAGGAGACGAAGAAAGGCGGACTGGACCTGACCACACTGGGTGCAGAGAAGTCGAACCCGGCGAAGTGGACGCAGCTCCATGACGCGGTGGCGGCCGGCGAGATGCCTCCCGCGAAGCGCAAGGAGCGGCCCACGGCCGACGAGGCCTCAATCTTCCTGAAGGAGCTCGATGCCACGCTGACGAAGCTCTCCGCCGAAGCCCGCCCGACCCGCATCCAGCTACGCCGTCTGACCCGGGTGGAATTCGAGAACACGCTGCAAGACCTCCTCGCCCTGCCGCGCCTCGATATCCAAGGACTGCTACCCTCCGACGGACGGGTGGCCGGCTACGACAAGATTGCCGGCGGACTCGACCTCTCCCCCGGACATCTCGCCGCCTACGCCGAAGCGGTCGAGAAGGCGCTCGATCTCGCCATCGCCACCCAAAGCACCGCACCGCGGGTCTATCAGAAGCGCGTCTACCCGGCCGGTCTGTTCAAGTTCGGCGGCAATCTCGCCCACGGTCAATTCGTCCTGCTGAAAGACAAACAACCTGACCCTGCCCTGCCCGTCCGCGGCGGCCATGAGGACAAGCAAGGCCATGTCGGCTTTGAAGGCCCCGACCTCAAAGAGCGCGGAGCCTTGGTGAAGAGCCCCGCCGTGGCCAAGAGCCAGAGCGCGGTCGGCCTGCTCAACCCGAACCTTGCAGGCTACGAAGCCGCGATGAACGTCGCCCCGATCTACGCCGGCATGTATCGCCTACGACTTTCCGTCTGGGGCTTCCACTGGGCCAACGGCCGGCCGAATCCCTGCGATTCCCCGCAGGCCGCGGTGCTCCGTGCGCACGAGGAGGGAAAGCAGCAGGAAGG
>CAXNHL010000194.1:0-3202 GCA_964202105.1 Opitutales bacterium
AGGCCACCGGCCTCCGCACCGCCACGAACATGGTCGCGACCGACTGGCGCCAGCTCGACCACGCCCTGAAACTACAGGCGGTCGACATCCCGCTCGCCGATCCGCACTTCTGGACCATGCAAGGCTCGGTCCAGGTCGCGCAGGTCTGCCAGGAACGCGGCCTCACCTGGGGTTCGCATTCCAACAACCATTTCGATGTCTCCCTCGCGATGTTCACGCACGTCGGCGCGGCCGCCCCGGGTGACGTCACGGCGATGGACACGCATTGGATCTGGCAGGAAGGCCAGCGCCTCACGAAGGAGCCCCTGCAGATCAAGGGTGGCAAGATCGCCGTCCCGCAGAAGCCGGGCCTCGGCGTCGAGATCGACCCCGCCCAGCTCGAAGCCGCCCATCAGCTTTACTTGAAGCTGCCGTCCGGCTCGCGCGACGACGCGGTCGCGATGCAGTTCCTCATCCCGGGCTGGAAATTCGACCCGAAGAAGCCCTGTCTGGTCCGCTGAAGCAGATTTAGCGGTTTCCAACCTCCGGCCCAGGGGTAGAGTCGGCCCATGAACAAGACGTCCGTCGCCATCACCGCCGCCTTCTGTGTGGCGATCGGTTTCCTCATCGCCCGCTTCATCGGTCCGACCGAAGCCCCGGCGCCCGCCAAGGTGGAAAAGGCCGTCGTGGCCGCTCCGGCGCCGGCTCCGCAGCCGGCCAAGGTCAGCGCGGCTAAGCCCGTCACCGCAACGCCGGCCAAGCGCCCGCCGATGGACGAAGCCACGAAGGCGCGCTACAAGGCCTTCGGCGAAGAGACCCGGAAGATGGCGTTGGATCTCGCAGGCGGCGACGAGAAGAAGCTCGGGCAGGCCTTCCGCAACGGGATGGCCAACCCGGCCACGCAAGAGCTCTTCAATCGTGGACGTGCCCTCGGCGAAGCGATGCGCGCCGCTGAGACCGACGCCGAGCGCGCCGCGCTGGAAGGCCAAGTGGCCGCGCTCCGCGACGAAGGCATGGGCATGCTCAAGGCGGAGCTCGAGAAGATCGACGCCGCCGCGAACAGCCAGCCGGCGCCGGCCCCAGCCGCTCCCGCTCCGGTCATCCCGGCGCAGGGCTTGATGTAAGGTTACTTGGTGATCGGCTGGGAGATCCGCAGGTAGGCGAACAAATCCCGGAGTTGCTGGTCGGTCATGCCGTCCAGCAGGCCTTCCGGCATCAGGCTACGCCCCATCGGCGTGAGCAGACGGACGTCCGCCTGCCGCACGGTGATGTCCTCCCCTTCCAGCCCGCGCAGCACGAGGATCTGGGCGTCGCGCTCGACGAGGAAGCCGCTGAGCGAGCGACCATCGTTCGTGGTGACGGAGAAATACTGGAAACCTTCGCGGATCTCGGCGTTGGGGTGCACGATGCTGATGAGCATCGTGCCGAGGTTGTCGCGCTGGTAGGCGGTCAGTTCCGGACCGATCCGTCCGCCCTTGAAGAAGAGTTTGTGACACGCGGCGCACTTCTCCTGGAAGAGCGGCTCGCCGGCATACGGATTACCCGTGCCGGCCTTGAGCTTGGCTTCGACGTCGGCGATCTTGGCGATGAAGTCCGTGACGCCGGCCGCCGGCTTTTCCGGATAGAGTTCCGTCAGCAACCCTTGCACCTGCTTGGGCTCATGCTGCCGCATGCGTTCGACCATGTCGCGCGGCACGGTGTTCGCGGCGATCCGGCCCGACCTGACGGCTTCCAGCAGCTGCTGCGACCACTCCGCGCGGCTGGCGAGCAAGGCCAGCGCGGTGAGACGCACCTCGCCGGCACCCTGCTCGACGATCGACACCGCCTTGGCGCCGACCTCGGGCTGACCGTAGGACATGAGCGAGATGAGGGCGGCCTTACGTAAGGGCGTGGCTTCGGCAGAGCCGGCGATGGCGAGCAAGGTAGCCTGCGCCTCGGGTTGACGGACTTCGCCGAAGACCCTGACCTGGTTCAGCCGTTCGGTCGCATCCGCTTTCTTGTTCACGATGAGCGCCAGCGATTCCTTGATCGCGGCGGCGTCGCCCTGACGGACGCGCAGGATCAACGGCGCCTTGCCGGACGCGGCCATGGCTTGGAGCAGTTCGTCCGGCAGGCCGGCGAGTTCGCGTCCACGGTAGGCTTCCTCGAAGCCTTTCATGAGATGGATGGTGTGCGCGGGCGTCGGGGCGAGACGCAGGAGCTGCGCGCAGACGAGCAGGTCGGCCCGGCGGCCTTCCGTCGCGAAACGACGCATGAGGCGGGGCAGCAGATGCTGCTGGACCAGCGGGCGATCCCAGACGGCCGGATTCTTCACGAAGCCCACGACGGCCTCGCGATCGATCGTCACGTGCGATTCCAGCGCGAACCAGAGCAGTAACGGGATATAGGCGTCTTCGGCGTCCTCATCGCGGGAGGCGAGAGCCGTGACCAGTGCGAGCATCTGCGACGTCGGTAGACGACGAGCCGAGGAGGCGAACTGCGAACGAACCTCCGCGTCGGTTTCGACCCGGGCGCGCGCGAGGACGGAGGCGAAGACGTCAGCGGGCAAGTCACGAGCCCCCTTGGAGCCGACCCCCGGGACGCCCAGGCCACGGTTGACGCCATACTTATCGCCAAGGAAGCGCATGGCCCAGAAGCGCACCGGCGCGTAGGCATGCGTCAGCGCGGCGACGGCCTTCGCGTCCGTGAGGGCGTCGACCTGAGACAGCGCCCAGAGCGCGCCCAGAGCCCCGCGGCCCTTGTCAGCGGCCAGCAGCGCATCCAATGGCGAGATCGCCGCCGGGTCGCGGCGTTCGGCCAGCAGCTGCAACGAGGCCGTACGGTGGAACTTATTAGGATGGCCGAGCAAGGCCACGAGCTGGGCGGTCGTCTTGGCCTCCAGGTTCGTATCGGTCTCCAGTTTGGCGTCTTGATCGCGGAGGCGATACAGACGGCCGGTCGTCGGATCGATCTGGTTCTGATAATGCTGACCGTGCGCGATGTAGTATTCGTACATGTCGCTCACGAAGAGCGAGCCATCGGGAGCGTTGGCGCTGTAGAGCGGACGGAAGCCGACGTCTTCGGACCACATCGCGATGCCCTTGTCGGTCGTCACGTAGGTCGCGCCTTTCGGGATGCGTTCGGAGTCCGTCACGGTGTTATGCAGCGGATCGAGGGAGAAGAGGTGACCTTGATACTTCGCGGCCAGCGCCGTGCCTTCGATGAAAGTGCCGAAGTGGGCGAA
>CAXNHL010000195.1:0-3172 GCA_964202105.1 Opitutales bacterium
CGAGTTCCTTCTTTTCGGAGTCGTAGGACTTGACGGTGCCCTTGGAGGCGATCTTGGCGCCGCAACCAGCCTGAGCGGCGGCAGCGAGGGCGAGAACGGTGAGGATGCTGAGGATGTTCTTCATAGTGTGGGTTCGTGGATAGAACACCGATGCTCCCCCGAAAGTTGCGGAAGGCAAACCACAATCGGGGTTGAATCCCCATTGTCACCCAACCATCGTCCACCCATGTCCAGGTCGACCCCCCTGCTCCGCACCCTGTTAATCGCCATTTTCGGGCTATTTTCCGCCGTCCTGGGCGCCCACTCGATCCCCGACGTCCCCGTCCGCGGCGCCTTCCAGACCAGCGGTGAGGCCGAGATCACCATCGAGATCAACCCCCGTAACTGGGCGGACAGCCCGAAGATGGCCCTCTCCCTGGAACAGAAGGAGTTCCTGACCTATACGGACGCCCAGCGCGAAGAGCTCCTTAAGAAGACCCGGGCCTGGGTGGCGACCTACCTGGAGTTCACGCTGGAGCCGATCGGCCGCGTCCAGCCTGACTTCACCTACGACTTCATCGCCGAGACGGGTAAGCCCCTCATGAAGATGGACGACGCCGTCGTCGCCCGCGGTCGCTGGAAGACGAAGATCCCCGCCGGCGTGACTGGCTGGAAAGTCCGCTCCCTGCCCGGCCATAAGGTCGCCACGGTCTTCACCAACTCCGTCGACGGCAAGGAACACCCCCGCTTCATGGTGATGTTCCCCGGTGAGACGAGCTTCACCTTCGATCTGACCGGGCTCGCCGCCAAGCCCCCGACCGGCCCCACCCCCGGCAGCGTCGGCACTCACGACACCGACCGCGGTACCGGAGCGACCTTCCTCAGCTACCTCAAGCAGGGCTTCGAACACATCCTGCCCGAAGGCCTCGACCACATCCTGTTCGTCCTCGGTCTCTTCCTGCTCTGCCGCGCCTGGAAGCCGATCCTGATCCAGGTCACGACTTTCACGGCCGCCCACACGATCACCCTCGCGCTGGCCACCTTGGGCTACGTCTCAGCCCCGGCTGACATTGTCGAACCGATCATCGCGGCGTCGATCGTGGTCATCGCCCTGGAAAACATCTTCCGCCCGACCTACGGCAAGTTCCGCCTCCTCATGGTCTTCGCCTTCGGCCTGATCCACGGCCTCGGCTTCGCCCAACGCCTTATCGACGAGCGCATCCCCGAGGGTTCCCTCGTCAGTGCCCTCCTCGGCTTCAACGTCGGCGTCGAACTCGGCCAGCTGGCCGTCATCGGTCTGGCCGTCGCCGCCACCTTCTGGCTCAAGGATGAAGAGAAGTATCGCCGCTGGGTCGTCATCCCCGCCTCCGCCCTGATTGCCCTCGCCGGCATCGCTTGGGCCTATCAGCGCCTTTCCTGAGGTAGGGATGACCGGCCCGGTCATCCTTGCATCAAGGTAGGGTCAGCACTGCGTGCTGACCTAGTTGCCCTTCCAATTGATGACTACGTCGATGGCAGATGACTGCATCGATGCCCCCTGCCAACCATCCGGTTCCCCCATGGTGCCCCCTTTGAGTTATGCCGCTCCCCTATACTCAATACTCCATACTCTATACTCTCAAATAATCCCCCACGGATTATTTGAGCTCCCCCATCATCTCGACGAGATTCCGCACGACGATCTCCGAGGCATCCTTCTGCACCTGGTTCGTGCCTAGCCAGGTCTCATAGCCTCCGAGCTCATGCTGCCGAGGGGTGGGTAGATACCCATACTTCCCGTTGGCGATCCCGATCACGATCGTCCGACCGAAAGGACTCTTCTGCTTCAGCTCCAGACCAGTCTCGGCAAAGGTCTCGAAGGGCACGGCGCAGAGCACGGCGTCCCCGACCCGGATCGCCTGGACGATGACGTCGACGGTCTCCTCCGGCCGGTTCGCCGCCGATAGCGTCCGGGCGGCGTATTCCTGGGCAAGCCGCGGAAGGCGGGCGATGGCCTCCTTATCCTTGATCGCGAGAGTCGCCTGGGCGTAGAGCAACTGCTCCTTCGTGGGCTTACGATACTTGAGCGTGACGAGCCGCTGGCGTACCCCGAGAACGACGTTGTTCTGGTGCTTAGGGATATCGCGTACGGCCTGCCAGGCGACGTCCGCCGCCTCCCCGGCGACGATGCGGATCTGCTCGAAAGGCGCCCGCGGCGGCCGACCGACCAGGAAGGGGATGTTGTTGATGTCCCCGGAGGTGCCGTTGGACATCGCCGCGACGAAACCCTCCCCGGCACCCAGCCGGGACGGCATGAGCCGCGCGAACTCCCCATAATAGTCAGCCGAGACCTGACCCGCGGGCGCGCCGCCGACGTAATGCAGGGAGTAGTTGGCGAACAAGGCCAGGGGCTTACGCTTGGCGTCGACCACGGAGAGGACGCTGATGTCGGGGTCGGTAGGGCCGGCCGGCCGGTCCAGCACATCCGGGGAGGTGCCGGGGTTCATCTTCACTTGGTCATATTCGCCGAAGGGATTGGGCGGCATCTTGCCGGCCTTGAGGTACCAGCGCCGGTTGAAGACCTCGTGGGTCAGGGGCCGCGCGGCGGTGCCGACCGACGCGGGACGCAAGGAAGCGTGCGCCCGGATGATGGCCTGCGAGATCCCCTCCAGCATCACCAGCCGATAGGCGGCCGCCTTGGCGTCCCGGTCCGAGAGCTTGGCGTCCGGGGCGGGCGGCTCGTCCGCCGGGTTCACGCCGGAATGGGTATGGGTGCCGCTGACCAGCATGTGCTCCACAGGGATACCGGTGGCCTTGGCGGCCAGCTCCTTGGCTTCGGCGACGACTTTCCTGGGAACGCCGAGGTTATCGATCACGACCCAGGCGAACTGCGTCTTACCGTCGTCCATGACCAAGGCCCGGGCATTGAGCGGATCATGGGCTGAGGTCGCCGGACTGGGACTGAAACCTCCGGGCATGTTCATCGGGAATTCCTTCGGCGTGATATCCACCGCCGCCGCCCCGGCCTTCAAGGGAGCCGCCGAAAGCTCGGCGACCATGGAAAAGACCAATAAACAAGCCAGGATGGGGGAACGCATAGGTCAGGGGTATGCCCAACATCCTGCCTCCCCTCTCCACCCTTTCAACCCCACATGCATTGCCTCGAGGTAGGGTCAGCACTGCGTGCTGACCTAGTCGCCCCGGGTAGGGATGA
>CAXNHL010000196.1:0-3155 GCA_964202105.1 Opitutales bacterium
TCACCGGAGGGCGTGAGCTGACCCCACTTGCCGATCATCGCGCTGGCATACCCAGCCTGCTTCAGGACGGTCGGAATCATGACCTCGGCCTTTTCACCCGTGCGGATGATGGTCTTACACGCGTCCTGCGTGACCGCGCCGGAGCGGAAGCCATAGCGTCCGGTCAGGATGAGGGCACGCGACGGGCCGCAGAGCGGGACGGTGTAGAAACGGGTGAACCGCACGCCGCTGTTCGCGAGGGCGTCGATGTTCGGGGTCTTGTAACGGTCGGACCCGTTGCAACCCAGCTCGGCGAACCCCAAGTCATCGGCCAGGATGTAGACGATATTCGGCTTCGGGGCCGCGGAGGCGCCCAAGCAGACTAAGGTCAGGAGCAGTGAAAGGAAGACGCGCATGAGGTTACTGATGAAACCCCGGGGACGCCAAAAGTTTGCCCATAAAACGATGTTTCCATGCCTACGCCTGCCCCTCATGGTCAGCCCATGCGCCCCGCCCTCCTCGCCCTGTTCGCCTGCGCCACCCTTTCGGCCGCCGATATCAAGGTCACCCCGAATGAAGCCGTCGACGTCGCCCAGGACGGCAAGGTCGTCGCCCGCTTCATGATGTCCCACGACGTCAGCACCCCGGCCAAGCGCCTGGACAACTATAAGCCCTACCTCCACGTCTTCGATCCCAGCGGCGCCCTCCGCCTGACCAAGGGCCCGGGCTTCAACTTCACCCACCACCGCGGCATCATGCTCGGCTTCGCGAAGATCACGGTCGACGGCAAGACCTTCGACCGCTGGCACATGACCAAGGGCGACCAGGTCGTGACCGCCGTCCGGCCGACGGCCGACGGTTTCATCGCCGCCATCGACTGGCAGGGCGCCACGGCTCAGGACAAGCCGATCCTCACCGAGGAACGCTCCTTCACGTTCACGAAGCCCGCCGGGCCCTTCTACGTCGGCATCGAGATGAAGAGCACGCTCAAGCCCGACCACGGCGAAGCCAAGATCGACGGCGACCCCGAGCACGCTGGCGCGCAGTTCCGTCCGTCTGAGAAGATCGACGGCACGAAGACTACCTACGTCTACCCGGGCAAGGACGTCCTGATCCATAAGGTGCGCGACCTGACTTGGGTCGCCGAGGTCTTCACGGTCGAAGGTAAGACCTTCACGGCCCTACTCCTGAACCACCCTTCCAATCCGAAGGACACGGCCTTCTCGGCTTACCGCGACTACGGCCGCTTCGGCGCCTTCCCGAAGGGCGTCGCCACGCCGGAGTCTCCGTTCAAGCTGCGCTACCAGTGGCTCATCGCCGAAGGCGACGTACGCGACACCGCGGCCTTCCAGCAGGCCTACAACACCTTCGCGGGCGTGAACGAGCCCACGCCGGCCGTGACGGTCATGCTCGCCGAGCAGCCGAAACCGAAGGCTCCGGCCAAGAAGTAAGCCGGCTTAGGCGCCGACACCCTTCCGGACGCGACCGATCGCGGCGGACTGGCGTTCGCGCAGGATGGCCTGGGCCTTGAGCACCTTGGCCTTCGCGGCGGTGGGGTCCTTGGCCATGGCCAGCACGGCCGGGACGATGCCCGCGAGCTGCGGTTCGTCGTCGAGATCGAAGAGCCACTCGTTCAGGCCGATGTCCTTCCACATGTTGCCCTTGGAGGTCTGTTCGGCCCAGCGGCACACGATGGCCGGGATGCCGTTACCAATGCACATGATAGGCGAGTGCATCTCGTTGCCGAAGAGGCCCGCGCTGCGGACGTAGACGCTGAGCGCTTCGTCGGTGAGCCAGTAATCCTGACGCCAGACCACGCGGTCCTTCACGTCATCGGGGAGTTTGTCGAAAAGGATCTCCTTACCCAAAGCCATCTGGGTCCGGTCCTCAGGGCAGATGAGCACCTTGAGGTCAGTCTGCTTCACGATCGCGACGATGGCGGCGCGCAGTTGGGCATGGTCGTGCTCCTTCATCTCGTCATTCCGCTTCTGCTTCGCCGGATCGAAAGCACGCTCCTTGTGGATCGTCCAATAGGGCGTGCTGCGATAGCGCGGGATGCAGCAGAGAAACTTGCCGCGCTCGAGGCCCCAGCCGTGCAGGAAGGCTTCGGCGGTCTCCTCGTTGCGCAGGTCGGTGGCGAACGCGCCGTCCGGACCGAATTCCATCACCGGGCACTTCACGCCGCCGGCCTTGGCGGTCTCGAGTGAGACGGAATCACGGAAATAGACGAACTGGGCGCCGCTGAGGATCTCGGCGGTCTCCGGGGTCGGCTTGCCCTGGGTGATGCCGAGCACGCCGTAGGGCTTCGGGCCCTGCTTGCGCCACATCGCGACCTGCTTCTCGCCGACGAGTGAAGGGCCGGAGCCGTGCAGCAGGAAATCGTTCTCGGCGTAGAGCTTGGCCACGTCGGGCTTGGGTCCGACGAACTTCAACTTCGGGAAGCGGGCCGCGAGCATCTCCTTCACGCCATTGTCGACGTTCGAAGGCCAGAGGGTGACCTCGGCCTCGGGGAAATATTTCTCCAGCAGGACGAGCATGCCCGGGGTGTGGGCGATGTCCCCGATGTTCACCGTCTGCCAGGACGAGCGCAGCACCACGCGCGGGGCGCGCTTACCTTCGGCGGCGCCGAGCGAGGCGGCGATGGCCGCCACGAAAGCGGATTCCAGGAAACGACGGCGGGAGAGCATTGTTATCAGGGGTAGGGATAGGGGTAGGGGTTGGGGTAGGTTGAGTCAAACCACCCTTGGTCCGCCGAGCCTCGAGGTAGGGACAGCACCACGTGCTGTCCTAAGGTATCGTAGTTAAAGGTGAGGACGCGATGGTGATCACGTCCCTACCTCGATGCACGGTCGTGACGCGGTCCCGACCCTACCTAAACAAGGAAGGACAGCACGTGGTGCTGTCCCTACCCTTCATCACTTCTTCGCGACTTCGCGCTTGGGCAGCATCGCGAAATACTGTTCCTGCACGGCCTTCACCTTGGCCTTCAACGGTTCGACCTGCGGGGTGAGTTCGGCGTAAGATTTCGCGATCTCCTCGAGATTCTTGTCGCGCTGCGGGATATCCTTCTGGGCGGTGGCCACGGCCTTCTCGGCGTTGGCCTTCTCGCTCTTGGTAAGTTCGAGGGTCTTGGCGGCGGCTTCGACGATGAGGCGCTTGGCTTCGACCGGCTTACC
>CAXNHL010000197.1:0-3100 GCA_964202105.1 Opitutales bacterium
GCACGAGGTAGTCGGGGAGATTGCGGTTCTCGCTCCCGAGGCCGTAGCTGGCCCAGGCGCCGAGGCTCGGCCGGCCGGGAATCTGGTTGCCGGTCAGGAACTGCGTCATGGCCGGGGCATGGTTGATCTGGTCGGTGTGCATCGACTTCACGATGCAGAGGTCGTCCGCCACGGTCTTGAGGTGCGGCAACCACTCGCCGATGCTCTGGCCGCTCTGGCCGCAGCGCTCGAACTTCGTGGCGGCGGGCTTGATCAGCTGCTTCTGGCCCGAGGTCATGGTGGTCAGGCGCTGGCCGCGGCGCACCGACTCAGGGAGCTCGGTGCCAGCGAGCGCCCTTAGGCCAGGCTTCTCGTCGAAGAGCTCGATCTGCGAAGGTCCGCCGGACTGGGTGAGGAAGATGACGCGCTTGGCCTTGGCGGCGAAGTGCGGGAGATTGGGCAGGCCGAGCTTGCTGGGGCCATCCGCGGCGAGGGCGCGGCCGACGAGCGTCGAGAGCGCCATGGCGCCGATCGAGAGGCCGGTGCACTGGCCAAGGAAGTAGCGACGCGAAGGGTCGAGAGGATCGGGGCTCATGCGAGGCGATGAAGTTTGTAGGGGTAAACGCTGCCGCTGGCCCATTGGCAGACGTAAAGGTCGCCGCGCGTGTCGACGCACACGTCGTGGCAGTTGTTGAAGACGGGCTGATCCTGCAGCATGAGCTGGAGACGTCCGTCGACGTATTTGGGCTCCTGGCCGCCGGGGTTCGAGACGACGCGGTCGTGCTCGTCGAGGATGGTCACGAAGCCGCGGCCTTGCCACATGCGGGTATCGTCGGGCTTGGCGCCGAAGCAGACGCCGGAATACAGGTGCTTGCCAGCGATGACGGGACGGCTGACGTAGGCGCCGTGTAGGTAGACGCCTCGCACGTGCTTGCCGGCGAGGGTGAACCAGTTGAATTCATTGCGGACGCGTTCGGTGCAGACGAGCAGGGGCTCAGGTCCCCGCGTGTCGATCGCGACGCCATGCGCCTGCATGAACTTCCCGGGGTTGGTCGGCTGGGTGCTCTTGCCGCCGAACTTGCTCAGGTATTTGCCGTCCTTGTCGAAGCGGAGAATGAACTGCGAGCCATAGCCGTCGGCGACGTAGATATCGCCATTAGGCGCAGCCACGGCCTCGGTCGGCGCATAGGGTTCTTTGTCCGAATAGGCACCGCACTTCTGCGCGTGCGGGAGTTCCAGGACGATCTCGCCCTTGAGCGTCGTCTTCACGACCCGCCCGCCGTTGTCCACCAGCCACAGGTATTCCTTGCCGTCGGCGCCGCGTTCGAGGCTGAGTCCGTGTCCGGCGCCCATGCCGACGCTCCAGGCATCGACGACCTTGCCGGCGGTATCGAAGACGAGGACGTTGTTCTGCTTGTGGTTGGTGATGAGATAGAGTCGTCCGTCGCCGGCCTGGACCATCTCATGGCAATCTTTGACGGGGTGCTTGGCCTTGTCGGCCTGACACCAGAGCTTGTCGACGCGGTAACGGAACTCGCCGTGGCCGACGATGGCGCCGTGATGCATCGGCGCGGCCCCGGCCTGGGCGAGCACGCGCGGCGCAGCCAAGGCGGCGATGCTGCTGGCAAGGAAGGAACGACGGGAGAGAGAAGACATTTGAAGAAGATGACAGATGGCGGATGGCGGAGGTAGTTTCTTGGGTTACCCTATACTCGATACTCCATACTCAATACTCTCACTCCCTTGTAATCGCCTCATCGAGGTTGAGGGCGAGGCTGGCGACGACGGTCCAGGCAGCGAGTTCGGGTTGGTCCGCGCCCGTCGGGTTACGTTGGCCGACTTTGAGGAACTTGGCGGCATCGGCCGGATGTGCGCGGTAATAGGCCCGGGCTTCCGTCAGGGTCTTGCCCAACAAGGCGGCCTCACGGTCGTCGCCTTCGCGGGAGAGCACTTTGCGGAGCATCTTCTGCAGGCGCCCGGCGTCTCCGCCTTCCTTCATCACGTCCGCGGCGATCGCCTGCGAGGCTTCGAGGTAGGTGAGGTCGTTCTGCAGCGTCAGGGCCTGAAGTGGCGTATTGGTCCGTCCGGTGCGGACTTCGCAGGAACGGCGCTGTGCGGAGTCGAAGAGGAAGGTGGGCGCGATCGAGCGACGCCAGAAGGCGTAGAGGGTACGACGATACTGGGCCGCGCCTTCGCTGGGCTCATATTTGAAACGGCCCATGAACAGTTCTTCCCAGACGCCGTCGGGCTGATACGGACGCACGGGCGGGCCGCCGAGCGCTGGATTGAAGAGGCCGGCGGTCCGGAGCGCGCTGTCGCGGATCATCCAGCTGGGCAGGCGGAAGCGCGCGCCGCGGGCGAGGAACTTGTTCTCGGGGTCCTTGGCAAGCAGGGCGGGGGTGACGGCGGAGTCCTGACGATAGGTCTCGCTCATGACGATGAGCTTGAGGGTGCGCTTGAGATCCCATCCATGCTCGACCAGGTCGACGGCGAGCCAGTCGAGGAGTTCGGGGTGGATCGGACGCTCACCTTGCAGGCCGAGATCCTCGGTGGTGCGCACGAGGCCCTGCCCGAACAGCATCTGCCAAAGGTGATTCACGGTCACGCGCGCGGTCAGGGGGTTGTCCTTGGAGGTCAGCCAGCGGGCCAGGCCGAGGCGCGTGCGCGGCTCGTTCGCAGGCCAGCCGGCGAGCGCCTGCGGGACGTCGGGATTCACTTTGTCGCCATGCTTATCCCACACGCCGCGGACGAGCACGAAGGTGTCGCGCGGCTGCTTGCGCTCGGCGAGGACCATGACGTTGAGTTTACCACTGGCGGCCTTGGCTTCGCCGAGCTGACGCTGGGCGCGCTCAAGGGCGAGACGTGAAGTCTGATAAGGTGCGTGGTCGGCGAGGAATTCTCCGAAGAGGCGTTCACGCAGTTTTGCCCCGATGGGCTGGCCGGCGGGGAGAGTCGCGAGTTCTTCCCGCGGACTCGGGCCGACCTTGTTCACGGCTTCGCCGGCTTCGGCGGCGATGGCCAGGCGGAAGCGGCCGATGTTCGCGTCCCCGAGCGTCGAGCGCTGGCGCAGTTCGATCATGAGCTCATCGTCGGGTCCGAGGACGAGCGGTTCGGCGAGGGC
>CAXNHL010000198.1:0-3035 GCA_964202105.1 Opitutales bacterium
CCGATCTTGCCGGTCTGGGCGGCCTTGGAGATGGTAGCGATGGCCTTTTCGACCTGCTCGTCAGCCACGGCGGCTTCGATCTTCACCTTGGGGAGGAAGTCGACGGTGTATTCCGAACCGCGGTAGATTTCGGTGTGACCCTTCTGGCGACCGAAGCCCTTGACTTCGGTTACGGTCATTCCCTCGATGCCGATCTCGGCGAGGGCGTCCTTAACTTCTTCAAGTTTGAACGGTTTGATGATGGCGACGACGAGCTTCATGGTGGTGTGTTAGGTTGGGTTAGGCGTTCGGTTGAGCAAGTCCACTTATGCACCCCCCGTGCCAAGTCCCGGTAAGAGGGGGTAGGACTTACGATTGAGTATTTTTGAGCAGGGCGTCGGCGACGGCCGACAGTTTTTCGGCAGATTTGAGGCCTGGTGCCAGTTCGATACCGCTGTTCAGGTCGAAAAAGTCCGCTCCGGAGGCCGCCGCGGCCAGGATATTGTCGGGTCCCAGTCCGCCGGCCAGCAACCACTGGGAGTCCGGATAACGCTTACGCAGTTGGGCGAAGCGGCTCCAGTCGGAGGTCTTGCCGGTGCCCCCGAAGGCATCCTTGGCATGGGCGTCGTGGACGAATCCGACGGCCAGCGGAATCAGTTCCGCGGGCCATTCGGCGCCGTCGGCGAGCTTGGGGGCGAGCCAGAGGCGGACGGGACCCACGGCCGCGGAGAGCGCCTTGGGGTCGCACTCCGTTTGGGTCGGATCGAAGTGGGTCTGCACGATGGCGAAGCCTTCAGCCAACAACGCGGTCGCTTCGGCGACGGACGGATTGACCGTCACGGCGACGCGCTTGGCCGCCGGAATCTCGCGGAGCAGTTGGGCGCGGGCGGCGGCGGGCACGCAGCGGGCCGACCCCGGCCAGCAGTTCACGCCGAGGAAGTCGGCGCCTTGGGCGAGGGCCGTGGCGGCGTCGGCGGCGCGGGTGATTCCGCAGACCTTGATGCGCGCCTTGCCGATCATGCGAGGGCTTCGATCACCGCGTTACGAATGGCGACGGCGGTCGGCGCCGAAGCAGTGCCGGCCAGCGGGATGCCGGCCTTGCGGAGCGCGTCGGCGGTCGTGGCACCGATGGCGACGGCCTTGGGCTGGCGTGCGCCGGCGTCAGGACGCAGCGAAGCGGCCTGGTGCAGGAAAGATTCCACGGCCGAAGGACTCGCGAACACGATCGCATCGGCGCCGCGGCGACGGAACTCGGCGGCCTCGGGGGATTCGGCGACGGACTTCTCTTCGGTCGCGTAGACCTTGATCACGTCGACGATCGCCATGGCGCCGTCGGCGAGCAGGCGGGGCAGCTCGGGGGTGTTGAGGTTGCCGGTGACGACGAGGAGCTTCTGGTTCTCGACGTCGTGCTTGGACATCAGTTCGCGACCGAGCGAAAGGGCGTCGTTCTGCGTGGCGGTGAGGTCGGAATCGAGGTGGTATTGGCGCAGGGCTTTCTCGGTCGCCGGGCCGAGGCAGGCGAAGCGCACGCCGCCGACGGAACGGATGTCGGTGAAGCGCTCGAAGAAGCGGTCGAAGAAACCGCGCACGCCGTTGGCGCTGGTGAAGACGACCCAGTCGTATTCGCCCATGGCGTCGAGCACTTCGCTGAGCACGGTGTCATCGGGCTCGAACTTGATCTCGAGCAGCGGGAGTTCGGAGACGGCCGCGCCGGCTTCGACGAGGGCGTCCTTCCAGTCGGCGCCCCGTCCTTCCGGACGGGTGAGGACGACCATGCGGTCGCGCAGGGGGAGTTTGCTCATGTTCAGCGGGGCAGGATCTGGCGGAGGATGTCGTCGGCCAGCGCGGAGGCCGCGGCGAGGTCGGTGACGGGGAAAGCGAAGTCGCGGCGACCGAAGTCGGCGCGGAAGAGGTGCACGCGGCCTGCGGCGTGGTGGCAGGCGAACGCGGTGTGGCAGCCCTCGCCGAGCTTGGCGAGGAACAGGCGCTCGACGGTCACGGAGTAGGTCGTGGCGGCGCAGCCGGCGGCGACATACTGCGCGACTTCGGCGGAGCGGGACTGGATGGCGACGGCGCCTTGGCCGGCGGCGGGTACCATGTCGGTGAGCGCGACGGGTTCGAGGCTCAGGCCCGGCCATTCCTTGATGCCGAGACGGTTGAGTCCGGAGGCGGCGAGGTACGACGCGTCGGCGTCGCCGTTGGCGAGTTTCTTCAGGCGCGTATCGACGTTGCCGCGCAGTTCCGTCCACTGCGCCTGGGGGAAGGCGAGGGCGCCCTGCGCGCGGCGGCGCGGGCTACCGGTGGCGATGAGCTTCGGGCTGGCGATCTCGGTGCGGCGCACGAGCACATCGCGCGCATCCTGGCGGGGCAGGCAGACGGCGATGGCGAGTCCGGCCGGCATCTCGGTCGGCAGGTCCTTGGAACTATGGATCGCGAGGTCGGCTTCGCCGCGGAGGAGGGCCTGTTCGAGTTCGGCGGTGAAGAGGCCTTTGCCGCCTTGCTTCTCGAGCGACCAGCTCGCCTGACGGTCACCGGTGGTGGTCAGGATGCGGATCTCCGTGGGCCGGCCGAGGGCCGCCTGCAGGCGGGCGGCGGCGTCGTGCGTCTGCTGGAGGGCCAGCGGGCTGCCGCGGGTGACGATGACGATGGGGCCGGACATATCAGAAGTGGACGTAGCCGTGGCGGAGCAACCAGAGGACACCCCAGGCGGCGGGCACGGCGAGGTTGGCGAAGAGCAGAGTCGTGGCGGCGATACGGAGAGCGCCCCAGGGACGATCCATGCCGGCGAGGTAAGCGATCACTGCCCCGCAGAGCGCGGTGGGGATGCCGATGCCGACGCCCACCCAGACGACGCGGTCGTAAGGGTCAGCGACGTGGCCGAGGAAGACCTGGCCTCCCTTATAGGACATCAGGATCGCCGCGTAGAGCGCGCCGGCGGAGAGGAAGAGGGAGAACGCCTGGACGACGCCATAGGCGCGGGAGTCGTCTTCGGTGAGTTCGGTGGACACGCCGTCAGCAAAGACACCCCCTGCCGGACTTCCAAGTTTCAAGTTTCC
>CAXNHL010000199.1:0-3026 GCA_964202105.1 Opitutales bacterium
ATCCAGGCCGCCGCCGAGCTCGAAAAGGAAGGTATCCGCTGCAACCTGACCCTCCTCTTCTCCTTCGCCCAGGCCGTCGCCTGCGCCGACGCCAAGGTCCAGCTGATCTCGCCGTTCGTCGGCCGCATCTACGACTGGCACAAGAAGGCTCAGGGCGCCAACTGGAACGAAGCCGCCTCCTCCGGCGCCAACGACCCGGGCGTGCAGTCCGTCCGCCGCATCTTCGCCTACTACAAGCGCAACGGCATCAAGACCGAAGTCATGGGCGCCTCTTTCCGCAATTGCGGCCAGATCAAGGCCCTCTGCGGTTGCGACCTCCTGACCATCGCCCCGAACCTCCTCGACGAGCTCTCCAAGGACTCCGCCGCAGTGCCTAAGGTGCTCGACGAAGCCGCCGCCAAGTCCGAAGGCGAAGCCGCCAAGGTCTGGGGCGAGAAGGAATTCCGCTGGCACCACAACGAAGACGCCATGGCCACCGAGAAGACCGCCGAAGGCATCCGTGCCTTCGCCGTCGACGGCAAGAAGCTCGACGACCTGGTCGCCAAGGCCATCGGCTAAGAGCAAGGTCAGTCCCTCCAGCAAGGCCGGGCCCCAAGCCCGGCCTTCTTATTTCCGACGCTGGCGGACGGCCTCGAAGAGGCAGATCGCCGCGGCATTGGAAACATTGAGCGAATCCGACAGGCCGGCCTGCGGGATCGAGATCTTCTCGTCCGCGCCCTTGAGCCAGAAATCCGTCAGACCATCCTTCTCGGAGCCGAGCAGCAGCGCCACCGGGCCGCGGCAATCGACGTCCCAATAGGCCTTGGTGGCCGCCGGCGAGGTCGCGAGCGAGCGGACACCCTTGGCCTTCATCCAAGCGGCGGCCTCCTGCGAGGTGCAGACGGCGACCGGCATGGAGAAAAGCGCGCCCTGCGAGGAGCGGACGACGTTCGGGTTGAAGACGTCGGTGATCGGGTCACAGACGATGAGGGCGTCGCAACCGGCGGAATCGGCCGTGCGGAGGAGCGCGCCGAGATTACCCGGCTTCTCGACCGACTCGGCGACGAGCAGGAGCGGATTGGCCGAAGGCTTGAGCTGATCGAGCGAGCAGTTCCAGGTCCGGGCGACGCCGAGTAGGCCGTCGGGGCCTTCGCGGCCGCTGACCTTCTCGAAGGCGGAGACACCGAGCTCGCAGCAGTCGACGCCGGCCACGCGGGCGTTGGTCACCAGCTCGGCGGCCTCGGAGCCGCGAAACATCGACGGGCAGAAATAGATCTCGAGCACCTCGACCTGGCGTTCGATGGCCCGGGAGAGCTCCCGCAGGCCTTCGGCGATGAACAGGCCGCGGGCTTCGCGCTCGGCGCGGTCGCGCAGGCGGGCCAACGCCTGCACGCGGGGATTCTGTCGGCTCTGGATGACCTCGTCGGGCACGGGCGAAGTGAGCACCAAGGGACGCCCGAGGGCAAGGATAGGCCTTCGGCGGGGATAAGTCTCGACCTCTCCGCCCGGAGGCGGACTTTATCGCCATGTCCGAATTCGAGCCGCCTCAGTCACGCAAACCCGACTCCTCCAAGTTCCGGGAGGGCAAGTTCACCTATCACCAGGAGATCGAGGTCGAGATCGCGAGCCTGACGAACCTCGGCGAGGGCGTGGCCCGCGTCGACGGCTGGGTCGTCTTCATCGCCGGCGCCCTCGCGGGCGAGAAGGTCGTGGCCCGCATCTGGCATAACGCCGCCAACTTCTCCCGTGCCGACCTCGTCCGCGTCGTCGTCCCCTCGCCTCATCGCGTCCAGCCCCGCTGCGACCTCTTCGGAGAATGCGGCGGCTGCCAATACCAGAACCTCGCCTACCCGCAGCAGCTCGAATGGAAGCAGAAGCAGGTCGCGGAAGCCTTCGAACGCCTCGGCGGCATCAAGACCAAGGTCGACGCCTGCCACCCTTCGCCGAAGCAATACGGCTACCGCTCCAAGATCACGCCGCACTTCATGACGCCGCGTCGCGCGGACTTCCCGATCGGCTTCCTCGCCGCCGGCACCTCCCGCCGCGTCGTCGACGTGCCGAAGTGCCCGATCGCGACGGACGCCATCAACGCCGCCTACGCCCGCTCCCGCAAGGACATCAAGGCCAACCCCGGCCGCTTCGAGCGCGGCGCCACCCTGCTCTTCCGCGACTGCGAAGAAGGCGTCGTCACCGACTCCCGTCAGGTCGTCACCGAGAAGGTCGGCTCGGTGCAGCTCAAGTTCCTCGCCGGCGAGTTCTTCCAGAATAACCCGTCCGTCCTCGAGCAGTTCGTCGGCCACGCCATCAAGCTCGCGCATGAATCCGGCGCCAAGCACCTCGTCGATACCTACTGCGGCTCGGGCCTCTTCGCCCTGTCCGGCGCGCGCCTCTTCGAATCCGTCAACGGCATCGAAGTCAGCGCCGAGGCCGCCCGTAAGGCCGCCGAGAACGCCACGCTCAACCACTTCCTCAACTGCCGCTTCATCGCCGGCTCCGCGGAATCCATCTTCAAGAAGATCCCCGTCGAGGGCAGCGAATCCGCCGTGATCGTCGACCCGCCCCGCAAGGGCTGCGACGAAGCCTTCCTCGACCAGCTGGACTCCTTCAGCCCGCGCCGGATCGTCTACGTCAGCTGCGCCCCCGACACCCAGGCCCGCGACGTGAAGTATCTCTGCGCCAAGGGGTGGAAGGTCGTCTCGGTCCGTCCGTTCGACCTCTTCCCGCAGACCCGTCACGTCGAGTGCATCGCGGCGCTGGAAAGGGCCTAAGCGTCCCGTCAGGGCACAAAAAAGGGGCGCCACAAGGCGCCCCTTCTGCTTGGCCGGTCAGCCGGATCAGGCCTGAGGCTTGGCGGCGTTCTCTTCCTCTTCGTCCGAACGCTCGACCTTCGAGATGCCCAGGAGCGACTCGCCTTCCTTGAGGCGCATGACGCGGACACCCTTGGTGTTGCGACCCGCCGTGCAGCGGATGTCGGACACCTTGGTGCGGATGGACTGGCCGCCCTTGGTGAGGAGCATGACCTCGTCTTCTTCCTGGACGCTGAGGGC
>CAXNHL010000200.1:0-3016 GCA_964202105.1 Opitutales bacterium
GCCCACCGCCGCGACCATCTCGCGAAACCGAATTCCTTGCCCACGGGGGTCCATCGCTACTTCGAGAGCACGGTCCTGCCCCTGCCGATCGAGAAGGTCTTCGAGTTCTTTTCTAAGGCTGAGAACCTCCAGGCGATCACGCCGCCGGAACTGAGCTTCCGCATCAAGACCCCGCTGCCAATCGCGATGAAGCAGGGCACGTTGATCGACTACAGTCTCTCGCTCAACGGCATCCCGTTCGGCTGGCGCACGCGCATCACCCACTGGGATCCGCCTTACGCCTTCGCCGACGAACAGCTTAAGGGCCCGTACGCCGTCTGGTTCCACACGCACACGTTCGCCGACGAAGGTGGCAAGACGCGCATGGACGACGAAGTGCTCTACAAGCTCCCGCTCTGGCCGTTCGGCGAAGTCGCCTATCCTTTCGTGAAGAAGAAGGTGGAAGGAATCTTCCGCTACCGCCGCACCAAGATCCGCGAGATCCTCGGTTGCTAGGCGTTGTAGGGCTAGGGCCAGGGTTAGGGCGGGGGCGGGACTTAGCAAGGTCACGAGCCCCGCTAACTATTCCTAGCCCTGTCCCTGGCCCCAGCCCTGTCTCTTCCCCCTCACTTCTTCACCGGCTCGGCCGAGGGAGGTACCGGGAAGACGCAGATCTGCAGGCTCGCGGCCTGATCGAAGGCCTGCGGGTTGGGGTGACGTCCCGCCCACGCGATGCCGCGGAAGAGCAGGAGTTTCACGTCGGGCTGGCTGAAGTTCACGTAGGTGTGGCCGGGGATGAAGACGAAGGCGCGCTGGGCGCCGGGCTTCTCGTAGGTCCACAGCTGCGTCTGCTCCTCGAATCCGTCGCCGAGCTTCTTCGGCGTAGGCGCGGTCGCGAGCGGGTGGATGTCGGCGCGCAGGTCCATGTCGTAGTAGATCTCGTCCTTCATGCCGAAGTCGGCGACGCCCTGGGTGATGCCGTGCGCCTTGTCCACGAACTTGAGTTGCATGGGGCCTTCGCGCCACTTGGTCACCTTCTGACGCCAGGAGCCGCCGACGAGGTCTTTGTAGAAGTCAGCCGAGGCGTTGTTGCCGGCGACGGCGCCGGCGTGGATCACCACGAAGCTGCCGCCGCGCGCCGCGAACTTCTCCACGCGGACGCGTTCGTCGGGCTTGAAGTCGCCGCCGCCTTGGCGGTGGATGACGAGCACGTCGGTGCGCGCGAGTTCTTCGTCGGAGGGGAAGGTCTGCACGCCTTTCTCGTCGGCGTCGCCGATCGAGACTTTCATGCCGGCGGCGTTGAGCAGCGGACGCCAGTCGCGCGCGAAGGCCGGGTGATCATGGTCTCCGGGGCCATGGGTCTTCGGGCCGCAACGGAGGAACACGCGGAGCGGGGCAGGGGCATCGGCCGCGAAGACCGAAATGAAAGCGAGCAGGGGGAGGAGGCAGCGCATGGGGGAAGATTGAGTGCAAAGGTGCAAAAGTGCAAAGGTGGAGAAAGGGGTCGGGGCAGGGGTGGGGGTAGGGGTAGGAGAGGCAGCAAGCCAAGGGAGACCGGAAACCGGATAGGATGCTGCGGTGCCTTGTTGCTTCAGGTGACGGGTGACAGCCACCGGGGCGTCGGCGATTCAGGAGTCGGCCTATCAGCCATCAGCCATCGGCTTCTGGTTCCCGCGGCTGATCCCCGAGCGGCCGGAGCCTGAACTCCCGACTGCCGTCACCTGTCACCCGAAATTATGCCCCCAGCCAATCATCCGGTTTCCGGTCTCCCTTTGAGTTCTTCCTTTCCCGCCACCTGCCACCCGAAACGGTTGTCTCTCACCTTTGCACTTTTGCACAGGCGCCTAGGGCGCCGATTTGCACCTTTGCACCTGCCTCCGCTTGCCTGCCTCTGCCGCTGGGTTCAGACCACGCCCGGCAACTCCGCCAGCGACGTGATAAACGCATCCGCACCGGCTTTCACCTTCGCGCGGACGGCGTAGCGGCCGAAACCGATGACCTTATCGGCGTCGCCCTTGACCTCGAGATCGCTGGCGCCGTCGCCGACCATGATGACCGTCGTGGCCTGATGTTCGGCGCGCAGGCGACGGGCGACGACGTTCTTGCCCTTCGACCGGCAGGTCGGGCAGGACTCATCGAAGCCGGCGTAGGAGCCGTCGGCATTGAAACGGAGGATCACCGCTTCGACGCGGTCGATACCGAGATAAGCGGCGAGCGGGAGAATGGCCTGGGTGAAGCCGCCGCTGACGATGGCGATCTTCCAGCCGGCCGCGCGGAGCTGGTCCAGCGTGGCTTTGGCGGTGGGCTCGACCGTCGCGATATACTTCGCGCCGATCGCTTCCAGCTCGGCCTTGGTCGGCTTGATGATGTCGAGACGCTTGGCGAAGATCGCCTCCATCGGCGTACCGCCGTCCATGGCCGCATTGGTCATGTCCTCGACGGCCTTGAAGGTCTCCGGCCCGCGCAGGCGGCCGAGTTCATCGATCCCTTCGATGGACGAGAGGGTCGAATCACAGTCGAGAAGCAGGAGTTTCGTGGCCACGAGGGAGTTGAAAGGGCGCCGCCGATAAGGTCAAGGTTGCGCGGTGTCTTTGGGGTTCTGCCGACATGCTGGTCCGCTGCGAGGCAAACGGATCAATCAAGGGGAGACCGGAAACCGGAAAGTAAGCTGCGGTCATTAATATCCCCAGCCAATCATCCGGTCTCCGGTTTCCCTTTGAGTTATGCTTCCCAGGTCCTGACCCTACCCAATGCAGGATTGCCAGTGGAGGCAGGTCGCTCACTCTTCCCTTAATATGGCCTGCACCCCTCCTGCCTCTGCTTCTGAAATCTTCCATCGCGCCGCGAAATGCAACCGCCTCATGGGCCGAGTGCTCTTCGCCTTCGCGATTTTCCTGACGGTGGTCCTGGTCAGTGGCAGCACCGAATTCATCCGCAACTCCTCTGCGGGCAACGTCGGCAGCGCCGAGCGCATCGTCGGCCACCTGACGTCCTTCGCCGCCCAGCTGACCCTGCTCCTCTCGGTTTTCTTCCTCGC
>CAXNHL010000201.1:0-3005 GCA_964202105.1 Opitutales bacterium
GTCGCGAACGAGTATACGAACTTCGGGTCCTCCTCGGTGAGTAATCGACGCCAGCTCCGACGCTCGACGTCATATTCGATGATGCCGTGTCCGGTGAAGCCACGTTTGATGAACTCGGAAAGCAGACGCTTCGAGTCGGCGGACCAATCTAGGCGTTCGGTGGAGTAAGTCCGCGGAAGCACGTCCGGCGAGGGGCGGCCGGATGATTTTCCATCGCTTGAGAAGACCCAAGGGATGCGCTCGGTGCGGTCGTCTCCGGGCTTGTCGTAGGAGATCGATTTCTTGGTCTGTTTGACCGAATCCGTCACGAGATATTGACGCACCGGGACCGTGCGTTCGCGCCAAAGCGCGAAGTGCCGGCCGTCCGGTGACCAGTGGATCGGGCCGACGAAGCCATCTTTCCCTTCGAGCCCATCCAGCGTGAGCTTGGTCTCAGCATTGCCTTTCTTGAGGTCGATGAGGATCACGTTGCCACCGCGAAGTTCCACCTTGAGTTCGCCGTTCGGGGATTCGGCGCGGACCTTCGAGGCGGACAGGCGTTTCGATTCGCCCGGGCCTTTGCCGGTCTTCTCCGGGGCCGGTGCTTCGACTTTCGGGCCAGGCTGGCCGGGGGTGAGGCGTTGGTCGGCTTCCACGACCCAAGCAGTTGTGTCGGATTCCAACCTAACACGGCCATCTTCGAGGGGGACGACCCGGCTGAACGGCCATTTCTTGGCGGTCACCTTTGCTTTCGTCTGTTCGGAAAGAGCCGCCGCGACCTTCTCATGGTCGAACGCCGGACGGATCGCGCCGGAAGCACAGTCGACGAGTTTCCATGATAGTCCGCCATTTTCCTTCCAGGCATACGCCAGAAGTCGGCCGGAATCAGACCAACGGATATTCTCCGGTCGCGACATCTGGGCGGGCCAATACCAGGCGTCATATTGTTTCTGCCATTCAGCCGGAAGGTTGGCCTGGGCGATGGCCGCCAAGGGCGCCAGCAGCAGGAGACGAAGCAGCATGCCCCATATGATGACCTGCCGCCCCCTGACTCAACCCCGCATCGACTATTTCTTGGGTTTCTCGGACTTAGCCTTGGGGGCTTTCGGCTTCAGGCCGGACAGATAAGCGACGACGTCGCGGATCTCAGCCGGTGTCAGGATGCCCAGCATAGGCGGCATGACGGAGACGGGCGGGGTGCGGGAAGCGATGTTGGGGACGGCGACCTTCTGCGTCTTCCCATCCGCCAGCTTAAGGTCAAGGGACTTGGCATTCTCCTTGAGGACGCTGCCGGCCAAGGTGGTTCCATCCTTGAGGACGATGCTTTCGATACCGAAGCCGGGGACGATCTTCGCGGACGGCTCGACCAAGGATTCGGCGAGTTCGATCTTGGATCGCAGGGAACCGATGAGACGGAGCATCGGCCCGACTTCGCTGCCTTCGTCGCTTTCGATGCGATGACAGGCGGTGCAATTAGCGGCGAGATGTTCGTTGACGAGCGTCTTCCCGCGGGTGGCGTCGCCGCCTTCGGTCAGCAGTTCGTAAGGCATACCGGGCGCGGCGAGCTTGGGTGAGCCTTTGCCCGGCGACAGATATTTCTTCAACGCCTCCGTGACGGCAGGGTCGGCCGACTCGCCGGCCAGCTCGAAGACGTCGAGTTTGAGCCCGGCGTCGAGTTTGCGGGCGGCGAGACGGGCCACGAGTTCCTGCAGGAGTTTCCGCGCGGAGGGTTCCGTCCGTCCGCGCAGGGCGGCGACGACCGCTTGCTTCTCCGGCATCTTGGCCGTCTTGGAGTCGATGATCTGGCGAGAAACCTCGAGCGCCGCCGTGACATCGCGACGGAAGAGTTGCGTCAAGGCTTCGATGCGGACTTCGGAAGGATTACCTTCGCCGGTGGCATTACGCAGGGTCCGCGTCACGGCGACAGCTTCGTCGGAACGTCGCCCGAGCAGGCGGAGGGTTTGCCGACGAACGGCGGGCGAGGCCTTGAGGTCTTCCGCCAGGGATTGCAGAATCGGGAAAGGCAGCTCCGCTTCATACTTGACCAGCAGGCTGAGCGCGCGCGCGCGTTCTTCTGGGCGCTGGAGGGATAGGAGGTCATCCTGCTTGGCTCGGATCAGGGCGGCCAGCCGGGCTATCTCGCGAGCCGGGTGCTTGCGGGCGGTGCCGTCGACGAAGTCCAGCCCGGGCGGCTGATCGAACACCAAGAGGGTGTTGAGCGCTTCCAGCCGCAGCGGAGCTCCTTCAGGTTGGGCGATCGCCCAGGTCAGCACGTGTTGCAGTGCCGCCTCATCGCCTTGGCGCAGATTCGCATTCAAGGCCCGACGCGCGGCGTGGAAGGGCAGGTTGGGCTGCCCGAAGGCTGCGGCTAGGGCAGACTGGGCGGCCGGGATGCCTTCGTCGTCGTGGATGGCGCGGGCCGCTTCAGTGACGACCTCGGGATTGGCGTGCGTAAGGAGTTTGGACAGCAGGGGTGATTTTTGCCGGACGAGGGCTAGCGTCGCGAAGACGGCTTCGGCGCCGGTCTTGGTCTGGGCGAAGACGAGCAGTTCCTCGGAGGATTGCGTCCCGGCGAGTCCGCTGACGATTCCGTGACGAAGCCAAGGCATACGGAGATCGGCCTCGGCGTCGCGCAGGAAGGAGGAGAAAAGGACTTTGCCTCCGAGTTTGGCGAGCGAGATGCTGGCTTGGGTACGGATACGGAAATCTTGCTGGGAGAGCTGAGCCGCAACTTTGTCGGTCAGCACCGGCGACCTCTTGGCCTCGCTCAATACCTTCAGCGCTTGGACGCGGATTTCGGTGTCGGCGTCTTCAAGCAAGGCCAAGGACGCGGTCACGTCAGCGACCTTGCCGAGACGAACGCCCATGCCGTAACCCCAGATCGCATGGATGCGGGCGAAGCGGTCAGAAGCGGGCTTCAGCGCTAGGTCCAACATTTCCGACCAGGCACCAAGCCGATGGAGCCGGATCGAGGCGTTGACGCGCACGCGCTGGTCGCGGTGGCCTAGAAGCGAGAGCAGTTCTTC